>JAGMDK010000248.1 GCA_023128695.1 Phycisphaerae bacterium | reverse complement strand
AAGTCCGACAGACTGCTAGCGCACTTCAACCACCAAGCAGCGCTACTCATTGGTTCCCAAGCACTTGCCTGTGCCACAAAAAATGGTCACACCCCCAGGCATGGGAAAGTAGCGGCCGGGCCCCTGGCTCCCGTTCTTCCGCCCCTCTCAACCGCCGAAACGCCTTCGCGGCGATCATCCTGCCGATCCTGGGCGAGAAAAACTCTGAGTCAGGGCAGGCGCAAGCGGGGGGCAGGCAGTATAATAAAGGTTCAATAGACCGACGGCGTAGGCGGGCAGAGTTATCTGGGAAATCCCGGTTCAAGCAGGGTACTTGCAAGAAAAGGAGGCATTTCCATGAGAAGGATAATGGGAGCGACTGCGTGTGGTTTGCTGTTTGCACTGCTGATGCCGCCGCCGGCCGGGGCTGACTCGCGACAGTACGGCCACGGATCGATCGTCGGCTGGGGTGAGCAGGTCTTCGGCGGAGACATGAGCGCGGGTTTCGTGGCCGTCGCGGGGGGCGACACCCACAGTCTCGGGCTGAAGGCTGACGGCTCGGTCGCGGCGTGGGGAGGCAACCGCTAAAGCGATGGCCACCCAACTCGTCAATCTACTGTTGATGGAATACTGGCCTCAGTGCGCAATTGCGGCTGGATTCCTCGGTCGCGACGCAAAAAGCGTCGCTCGGTCGTAATGACTGGTGCGCGTTCGCTCGATATACACTAGGTCAGAGACCCGTCCCGCGGTTTGGAAACTGCTGCTGCTTGTGTTTGGCCGTTTCCTCGCCGCCGGGTATAGGGTATGATAAATGTCATCACCGCCCGGCGCAACCGGTTACGGGCGGTTTCGGCGATACGGAGCCAGTGCTTTGTCAACACCAAACGTGCGAGTTGGTCTGTGAGGGCGAGGCTCATGCCCGATCACTAATCCAAATTTACATTGCGCCAAAGGAGATGGAATTATGAAACCAAAACACACACGCGGATTACTTGCTATCAGCGGCGGCCCACTCATCGTGCTGGCATTCGTCGCCCTGCCAACCGGGACGGCGGAAGCACAAAGCGAACGCAATTATCTCAACCTCACCACGGATTCCGAGCATATGAACGGATTCTATGGCAACTACGCCGTGTGGCGGGAGGAGATCATCACCAGTATTCCCAACGCCATCTGGTATCACCTCATCTACGACGAGGCCGTGGAGGTGCAAGCGCGGCAGCCCTGGCAGGGGCACGAGCTCTACGACTGGCGCGATCCCAACCCGCCGGTCATGCGTGCCGCCTACAGGCTGATGTATCGGCTGATCAAGGTGCCTCCGACCGGCTCGCCGATACTCTATGAACCGGTCGTGCTGAAGGAGGGAGCGGCGCCCGACACGCATGAGGGCAGATGCTACGAGCCCTGGAGCCCGAGTGTCGTGAAAGACAACTCCGGGCACCTCCATGTCACCGGCGTCCGCTATTGGTGTCCCAACGTGCCGGCCGTATGTACGCCGGACGGCAATTGCGATCCGGAGACCCAGGAGTTTAAAGACTATAACAATTTCCGCCGCTATGTGGACCACAGCGAGCTGTGGCATTTTCGGATCGAGCTCAATCCGGGCAGCGGGGGTGCTACTGTGGTCGAGGAACATACCCTTCACCTGGAGAAGCTGCCGAATTCAACCGTGCAGCCGTACCCGTACCCGTATCCGGACGTGTTTGTTCCCAGCGAGAAAATTATCGGCCCCGCAGATATTCTTTATCTCGCCCCTGATATCTATGTCTTGTTCAGCCAGCGAGCCGACCTGGGTGCAAGTGAGGACGTACACGACCACGACATCTTCTGCCGGCGGGGCGTGCAGCAACCAAACGGCACCGTCCTATGGCTGTCAGTGCAACTCGTCACCGACCCGGGCATTCCCACCACAGACGACCCCAGTGAGGATCCGTACGATGCCGTCCGCCCCAGGATTCTGGAACGCGAGGTGCTGCTCAACCGGCAATTGTGCGTCGCGTTTCAAAGGAAGGAAAGAAGCGGAAATGCGTGCGATATCCGCTCTACCTTTTCAAATGATAATGGGGCCACTTGGCAATTACTGCCGGACGGCGACGGTTACGCCGTGACCCCCGAGGGTTCGGACGGCCAGGGCCATTTGTGTCCGCGGATCGAGAAAGGTCCGCAGAACGATCTCTATGTCTGCTGCCGCTCCGGCCGTTACTGGGGACTCGGCCAGATCAGAGTATTCAAGTCGCCCGCCAGCTCCCAGCCGCAATGGGAGGAGGCGTCCTATAGTCCGCTCCTCTCACCCTGCGCCGAGGCCGCCAAAGCCGATCTCCTCCCGGCATACTACAGCGGCTATCCCTCTTTCCGGGTCTGGGGCACGGATACGTTCAGCGTAGTGTATGAGGCGCATGACGGTCGCTTGAGCCATCCCAACGTTGTCAAGCTCCTGACCCACAATCCGACTGGCGTTCACGCGAACACGACGAGGACGCTCTATTCCGGCGGCTGGGGCACCGGCAAGGCCGCGCGCTGGGTGCTCCATTATGACAACTACACACCCATGAAACCATACCGTACCGCGGAAGTGTTCTGGTGCCGGAAGATCGAGCCCAGCGCTGACAGTGCTGACAGCGCCGCGGCTGATATCCTGCGTCTACGGGTAAACTACAAGACGTCGAACCCGACCTCCCCTCGTCACAAGGCACCCTGAACGGCCTGTGCCCAGAAGCAGAAAGGAACATATACCCATGTATTTAGATATACTCAAAACGTCAGCTCTTATTCTGGTGTTGACATTGGGATTTGCGGCGGCCACGCCGCCCGCGACGGCGCAGGACTTCGACTACAATATCACCGCCGACGGCATCGTTCAGTCGGGTTTCTTCGGCAACTACGCCGTCTGGCGTGAGGAAGGGACCGCACCTCTCCGCTGCCACCTGATCTACGACAACAAGACGGAAGCCGTGGCCCTGCATCCCTGGACCACGCCGCCGGCGCCCGTGTATGACGATGAGGGCCAGATGGTCGTCGAGAGCGTCTACAAGCTGATCTATCGCCTCGTCGAAATCGAAAACGGGGTGGTCTCGACGGTGTATCCCGAAGTCTTGCTGTGGGACGGCTCTTCCGTGGAGGCACCATATTGGTGCGGCGAGCCCTGCGCCGACGATCCGAGCGCCGTTCCGTACTGGCGTTGCTACATGCCTTTCAGCCCGGACGTGGTAATGGACAGCCATGGCGACCTGCACGTCGTCGCGGCGCAATACTGGTGTCCCAGTGTGCCGAAAAGATATTGTCCGAATTCGATTTATGTTGAGCACAGCCAACTTTTTCACCTGCGCGTCGAGGTGCCGGCGAACCAGCCCGGCGAGGCCGCGGTCGTGGAGTGGCATCAGATTCATCGCGAGAAATCGCCTTCGTCCCGCGGCCATTACCTGCGCCCGAACGGCAGCGAACACATCATGGGCCCGAAGATCATCTACGCGCAAGGCAGTTACCCGAACAACGAATTTCTCTTTGTGACCTGGAGCCAGCATAACCGCAACGACGGCCACGGCACGCCCCACGGCACGTGCGACAAGGACGACCACGACATTTTCTTCCAACGGGCCACGCGCGACCCGGTCAGCGAGAGCTGGGAATGGGCCGTCGGCGTCGACGACCCGCCGATCGTAATTGGTACTGTCGATGAGAACCCCCTGACCGACTATGACGCGCACGACGAGGTGAATGCGCGGGCCCTGTTCCGGCCGGGCGGCCCGGGCGAAGACGACGAAATCTGGGTGGTCTGGCAACGAAGGCTGCGTATGCAGCCGGAGGTTGATATCCGCTACTCGAAGTCGACCGATCTGGGCCAGACCTGGAGCAGTTGGACGCGGCCCGATGGAGACGGATTTCCCCTGACCGCCGAGGGTACCGAAGAGCTGGGCTATCTGTGTCCCTCGCTCGGACTCGATCCGAACAACAAGATTAACGTCTGTTGCCTTTACGGTCCGCCCAATGAGTATCAGCAGATCAAAATCTACAAGTGGCAGGACGGTCCGGGGCGCTGGCGGGAGCCCGACTACAGCCCGGTATTGCCGGTCGGCGACGCCGCCCCGGGCTTGCTGCTATATCCGTACTTCGGCTGCTATCCTTCTTTTCGGATCTTGGGCGCGGACGAGTTCAGCATCGTCTACGAGTCTCAGCGCCACCGCTTGTCACACCCGGATGTCGTACAGGTGGTCTACCGGCTGGCGGGCGACACTATTGGTCCAACCCCACTCTACACGGCTGAACAATGCAGCGGCTATGCCGCACGGTGGGTCGTTCACCACATTGACGAGGCGCTCGAGGTCTTCTGGTGTTGGATGCAGGATGACATAGATACCGGCGAAGTGATTTACGAGAGTGACATTGTCTATAAACACGAGCCCTTGCCGGGCAGGTTCAGGATCGAGGCCGGGCTCAAGCCCTTACGCTAACAGTCCGCCGCAAAAGTCATGT
>JAGMDK010000247.1 GCA_023128695.1 Phycisphaerae bacterium | reverse complement strand
GCTTTAGCGTTGGGGAACGCGAATATGACGGCCACCCGGCCTGGTCGCTACATCGGGACGGCCGGGACGGAGCCCGGCCGCTACATTTGCTGTGTGGCACCGGCTTCCAGCCGGTGATTCGGCCGGCGAGCCGCCGGCCGCTACATTTCCAGTCTGTCGTCGTCAACCACTCCGCCGGCGCAGCCAGGCCAGCAGGCCGAGGCCGGCGAAGGACAACATGCCGGAACCCGGTTCGGGTACGGCGGCCGTGAGTTCAATGACCAGGTCGTTGTAATCCTGATCGCCGAGGTGGTTGAGGTCTTCCCAGCATAACAACCAGTGATTCAAGCCGTCATTGAACCCGTCGAGTTGATAAGTGACCAGGTGGTCCAGGCTGTCGGCGTTTCGCAGCGGATCGGAGAACCACGTCCCGCCGTCGCCGCTACGGCCCCAGGCCCAGGTTTCGCCGGGGTCCAGGTCGAGCGTTGCCGTGCCGGTCACGCTGGTCCCGTTACCCTGCACGTCGAAGAGGTTGAGGTACCCCAGCGCGTCGCCGTCGCGGTCATAACCGAACTTTTGTGAATACCCCGCGTAGCGGGCCAGGGCCGTGGCGGTCACGGGTCCGCCGGTCCAAATCTGGTCATCGGTGGCGCCGGGTGAGCCCGTATTCACGTCGAGCACGCCGCCGAGGTTGAGGTCGTCCACGCGGATCGCCTCCAGCAAGCCGTTGGTCAAGTCCACCGGGTTCCCGTACGGATCCTCGTTCGTGCCGAACGCCACCCAGGCGGTGCCGGGTGAGAAGACGGCTTCAAAAATCTCCGCGTGATCGAGTTCCGCTCCTGGAGCCGGGGCCACGGGCACGTAGTCCGCCCAGACATTCGTCGGCGTTGCCGCCAGGAAAATGACAGCCGCCAGCAAGCTCACCAAACGCATCGTCCTACTCATTTGCTTCTCTCCAATTGCCTCCACGGTCGGCGGATAATCCCGGGGAGTTAGGTTTCACTCTTGGCAGCAGGGCAGCGAATGACGATCCAGCACAGGAAAGCAATTCGCGACGATACTCACCGGAGTAATTCACGCGTCGGGCCCGAACGCGTCCACGTCTATAGTTTGTAGGAATCATCCGGCACCGAAGTCAAACCGCCGGCTCGTACAAGTAGGGAACGGGTGTTTTGGCCTATAAAAAATCAAGGAGTCGGAAGAGGCTAGACATGCTGGGAATCGCCAGTGGCGTCGAATGAAGCATTACCCATAACAGTCGTACACACCCTGCCGGGACGTTACCATCAGCACGATGTGGAAGCTGCGGCTGGCCATTCTGCTCGTCATCATTCTGCTGCCCGGCGTGATCCTGGCACCGGTTTGGTCGTTGGCCGGGCTCGGGGCGGGCGAAGACGACATTCTATACTACTTCCCGACGCGCACTTTCTTCCACGAGACGCTGAGCAGCGGTAACTGGCCGTGGCTCAACCCCTGGACCGGACTGGGACGCCCATTCACCACTGATCCCCAAACAGCGGTCTGGTACCCGGCTACCTGGCTCTTTGCCATCATGTCTCCGATCTGGGCCTATCCCATCTCGCTCTGGGCGCATTACAGCCTGGCGCTAGGAGGGATGTACCGGTTGCTGCGCAGGCTGGCGCTCGATCGGCGGGCCGCCCTTTTCGGCGGGATCGCCTTCGCCTTCTGCGGCTTTCTACTGGCACATCGAGCTCATTTGACCATGCAACATGCCGCCGCCTGGGCGCCGTGGGTTTTCTGGAGCCTGCACCGTTATGTGCTGGACAGCCCCCCGGCCGGCCGCGCCCATACGACCCGCGGAGTACGTCGTCTGGCATTGGCCGCAAGCGTGCTGGCGCTGCAATGCTTCGCGGGGCACATACAAATCGCGGTGATAACGGCGGTTGGCGTGCTGGTTTTTCTCCTGGCTCAGGGGCAGGGCGCCCGCCGATCCCAGCCGGCCTCTTACCCCGGCCGGTTTCAAATCGCGGCACGCTGGCTGATTGCATGGGTGTGCGCGGCCGGACTGTTCGCCGTCCAGTGGTTCCCGACCTTCGTGTACCTCCGCCAGTGCACGCGTGTTGACCGCGGCTATTGGGATTTCGTCGAGAACAGTTGGCATCCGGTTTCCGTGCTCGGATGGTTCCTGCCGATGCTCTTCGGCCAACGGACACCGAACTTCTTTGACCAGCCGTACTGGGGTCCCTCGCACCAGGTGGAGCAGTTTTCGTATGCGGGGCTGGTGCCGTTGTTGTTAGCAGCCCTGGCACTCCGGGCCGGCTGGCGGGCCGACTCGCGCCGCCGAACGTGGATTGTGCTCGGCCTGTTCGGCTTGCTCCTGGCCTTGGGCACGTACGGCCCCCTCTGCCCCATCATCTATTGGATCCCCGGCGGCAGCCTCTTCCGCTGCCCGGCCCGGGCCATTGTGCTGGTGAACTTGGCGATGGCAGCTCTCGCGGCTCTCACGTTGCACGACCTGGGTTCTCGGCTTTCGCCGCCCGGCGTCCGGCTGCGTGCGCTCGCGACCCGCTGGACACGCCGGCCGTTTCTCTTGGGCGTGCTGTTGGTTGCGATCCCCCTGGCACTCGTACTCGCCGGCGTGCCGTGGCTCGATAATGAAACCCGTGCCGCCGCCCTGCACGCCGTCCTGCCGTGGCGCTGTGCCGTCTGGGTGCCGCTTGTAATCATGCTTGCCGCGCTAACAGCCCTCGCCGTCGTCGTTCGTCATTGGCGACAACCGCGCCTGCTGTGGGTGCTGGTTGGAATCACTGCCATCGACCTCGGCCTGATCGGCTGGACCATCGACGTGCCGGCCGAACGCGGCACGTCGGTTGCGTTGCTCACGCCGTGCCAGGAAGCTGACTGGATGGACACGGTGAGAACTTCGCCGCACCGCCTGTGGGTAGTCAACCGCCGCCGGGGAAACACGCCGGGCGAATACGTGGACCCGATCGATAAGGCGGTCGCGAATACTAACGTGCCGCGGCGGATCACGTCGCTGACCGACTACGGTCCGTTGCAACCGCGGGCGGTCGTCGAGCGGTTTGGCTTCCAACCCTGGGGTGAATCGTGGAAGCCGGAATCGCTCCTGGCGGACACACGGTGGATGCGGGCGTACAACGTGGGTTGGGTGCTCCTTTGTGACGTGGACCAGCCTCCGCCGAACGGGTGTGACTTGGTGACCACGACCGCCGCCGGTTGGCGCTTATTCAAGTACCCCAGCGCGTCCGGCTGGGCGTTCTTCGAGGCGGCCGGCCGGCCGGGGGCCGTGCGGTTCGTACGACAGAGCCCATCGGAGTTCACGCTCCGCGTCGATTCCTGGCCCTCTAGCGACACTGGCGGCGCCGGCGTCAACATGTCGGCTTGGCCCCGCGTGGTCGTCTCGCAACTCGCACTTCCAGGCTGGACCGCCGAGCGGGATGCCGGCCGCGTGCCCATCGAGACGGTCGACGGCACCCTGATGGGCGTGCGGGTGCCGCCGGGAGAGGCCGTCGAGATCACTTGGGCATACTTTCCGACTGGGCTGCGGACTGGTGCAGCGATTTCGTTGCTTTGTGCTATGGTCCTCTTTGCGGCGGCCGTTTCGGCCAGCGTAGCCGAAAAGTGCAGCCGCGGCCCTCGTTGGCAAAGGCCCGCAGCGCGGCCCCATGGTGGTGGGCAATCATCCGGCAGACACTGAGCCCCAGCCCGACCCGCTGCCAATCATTTGGCCGCACAGATGGATCGGCTGCCAGGAACGGATTGATAACGTTCTCCAGCAAGTCGGCGAGAATACCCTTGCCGCTGTCACTAACATCGATCTGCACGTAGTTGCCGTCGGACACCGCGATGATTGCGAGTACCCCCTCCAGCCCCTTCATTGCCTGCCGTGCGTTCAGCATTAGGTTCAGCAAAACCTGGCAGAGCAAGTCTTCGCGGGCGCAGACCGCCAACTCCTCAGGCACCGAAACTTGCAAAGCGATACCATCTTTCTCAAACGGACGCGTGGCCGTCTCGATGGCTTCCCGCACCGCGCCGGCCACCGAGCAGATCTCCGTCGAGTGATGATTGCCGTGCGCCAAAGCCAGCAGGTGCCGGGTGACGGCGATCGCCCGCTGCGCGTGAGTCAGTGTCCGTTCCAGGGCCTTGCGCATGAAGGGCACATCATCGCCACACAGCGCGGCCTCAACCCGCGCCGTGATGGGCGTCATGAGGTTGTTGAACTCGTGCGCGGCCATGGCGGTCAGGCTCCCCAGCAGAGCCAGTCGCTGGCAGGCGATCAGCTCGGCCTGCACGTCTTGCAGCGCGGCCTTCAGACTCGCAACGGATTCTTCCCCCGTGGCGAGAGACAAATCACAGCACGACGGACCGGAAGAAGGTGACGTCGGCGGTTGAGCGCGGTCTTCGTTCACGGGGCACCCATCTTATTCATATTGACTATGCTATCCCACCCCTCGCGACGAAACTCAACCCGCACCATATATTAGACCACGTCTGTGAGTCCTGTCAATTCGCCCGCATCCTCGGCCTTCGGCGGGCGTCAGGAAAGTGGGTAAACC
>JAGMDK010000246.1 GCA_023128695.1 Phycisphaerae bacterium | reverse complement strand
AGAACCCGAAGCGTGAGCGAGGGAAAATCAGAACCCGAAGCGTAAGCGAGGGAAACCTGGGAACTAGGCTGGTCTCCAGGTACTCCCTCGCTCACGCTTCGGGTTCGGACTCCCTCGCTCACGCTTCGGGTTCTGATCTTCCCTCCCTCGCTCACGCTTCGGGTTCGGATCGTGCGGCACGTCCACCATTCGGCGAGCACGCAAGAAGGCAAGCACCGCCCGCGTCACCGGCCGCCCAAAGATGGCGCCGGCGGCCTGGGCATAA
The DNA here is from genome assembly GCA_023128695.1 of Phycisphaerae bacterium. Taxonomy (GTDB): domain Bacteria; phylum Planctomycetota; class Phycisphaerae; order UBA1845; family Fen-1342; genus JAGMDK01. Next base: position 9,028 of record JAGMDK010000246.1, on the reverse strand, counting down.
AGCTGCATCTGCACATTGTAACCGGCAACACGTGCTTCAAAATCCTGCTCATCCCGGACGGCGTCAGTCTTGTAATCCAACAACACCAGCCCCTCCGGCGTTTCCACCAGACAGTCGATGACGCCGCGAACGAGGACGTGCTCGCCGCTCTCGTCCACCGGCAGCGCGTATACGAAGGGCACTTCACGCTGGACGCTGGATGCATATCGGGTAAGCAGCGTTCCCTCCGCCGTCGTGCCGAGCCACGCCACGTCCGCTGTGGGCACCAACTCAGCCTGGCGGGGTGTCAGCTTGCCGGCGCTAACCAGCTCATCCACCTGGGCCTGTACGTCGGTCGAAGTGCGCAGCCGCGTAAAATCCGCGAACTCCAGCAAGCGGTGGCACGCGGTTCCCAACTCGCGTCCGTCCGCCTTCGCGGTCTCGGTCGCAAACGCCGGCGGCCGGAGCTGCGCAGCCGGCGCGTCGAGCACGTATGGCACATCTTCGGCCCGCTCCCGCAAAGCCAATTCCTTGGCCGCGCTGACCGACAACACGGCCGGTCGTTCGGCCAGAGTGCGGTCCACCGGGGCAGTGAGCAACTGCCAGCCTTCAGCAATCCAGGCCTCATCCTCAGGCGTCAGTTCGACCGTTGGTGCCGGCGCGGCTTCCTCTCCGGCGCCAGGTTCCGGCACACGAATATCATCAGGGTCATGCAATTCGACCCGCACAATCAGCGGCTGGCCGTCAGTCGATTCGTGTAATCCGCCCGCCGCCGTCGCCATCAGGATCCACTCCAGCCGATTGCGAACGCTCAGCCGCGAAATCAAGGGCGGTTGTCTATTGTTGTAATACTGCGTCTTGAAAGTGTCCCAGGCGCCGGGTGACGAGAATCCCACGATGTACAATCGCTCCCGGGCCCTCGTCGTGGCGACATATACAAGCCGCAGCTCCTCTTCCAGTTCAAGCCGCGCGACGGACCGCTTTATGACCAGGTGTTCGGCACTGGTGAGCGTGACGCGGGCAGGATAATCGTTGAACTTGAGCCCCAACCCGAGGTCTTCATCACACATCAGTGCTTCCCGCTGGCTCTGCTCGTTGAACTTCGCCCCGGCACCGAGCAGGAACACGACCGGGAATTCGAGCCCCTTCGCGCCGTGTATGGTCATGATTCGCACGACGTCTTCGCCGCCGGCCGCCGGCGCACCCGGATCGATCTCCTCGGCCGCCAGGGCCTCGAGGTACTGGGTGAACTCAGCCACACTCTGGCCGCCCGTGTCGAACGCAGCAGCGACGTTTTGCAGCGACCGCAACAAGGCGACCCGTTGCTCACCGCCGCGTAAAGCTTGCGCGTACAGTGTCAGACTGCCGTCCCGCAAGATGCGCTGTAAGAGCGTGGGGACATCCTCCTCGCGGGCGGCGACCGACCAGCGTTCAAGTTGTGCCATGGCGTCCACAAGCTTCCGCGCGATAACCGTATCTGTAGCGCCCGGCCCCCGTGCCGACCGAGATGTAGCGCCCGGGCTCTGTCCCGGACGAATTGTACCGCCCGGCCCCCGTGCCGGCCGAATTGTACCGCCCGGCCCCCGTGCCGGCCGAGACGCGGCAACCTGGCCCATGGCGCGACAATAATTCTCGACCGCGTCGTAAAAGTCCCCGCCCCATTCCTCGGCCGCCGCGCGGATTCGCAGCAATTCCGTCGGCGTCAGGCCGACCAGCGGTCCCCGCAGGTACGCCGCCAGCGGAACGTCCTGCCGGCGGTTGACCAGCAGATCCAATACGTTGCACACGTCGCGCACTTCGACCGCGCCCAGCAGGGCCTCGCGCCCACCGGCCACACACTGGATTCCATTAACTCGCAACACCCTGGCGACCAGCCCGGCGTTCTGCTTGACCGAGCGCAGCAGGATGACAATATCAGCCAGCCGCAAGGGCCGTAGCGTCAACACCCCATCCGCACGCCGCTCGGGCACCTGCACGCAGCCGTTGAGCATTTCAAGAATCCGCTCGGCGGCCAGTTGCGTTTCACGCTCGATCCGCTCGACGCCGACGCCTTCCGATTCATCATCTGTCGTAGACGGCCCACGCCGGGTGTCCTGCTCGATTACATGGACTTCAACACGCGGACTACCATCCAACGTGGAGTTTGCGATCTCCTCGCGACCGGCGCGAAGTCGTTCATCTTCAGCGAACGGCGTACCGCCCAGCGCCCGGTCGAAAAGCAGCGCGAAGATACGATTCAGGGCGTCGAGCACAGCCGGATGGCTGCGGAAGTTGTCCGAGAGATATTGCACCCCGCCCTCTTCGCGCTGTGCCTCAAACGCCTCGATCAACTCGGAGAACAGGCGTGGCTCGGCTTGGCGGAAGCCGTAAATGCTCTGCTTGACGTCGCCGACCATGAAGCGGTTCGTCCAGCCGGCGTCTTCCCGCGTGATTAGCCGCAGAATCTCCACCTGCACCGGGCTGGTGTCCTGGTACTCGTCCACGAGAATGTGCTCGTAGCGCTCTCGCAGGTGCCGCGCGAGCGCGGTTGGCTGACGCCGCCGGCCTTCCGTCGGCGAACCGAGCAGGTCCAGCGTCATCCGCAACACGTCGCCGAATTCGTACGCCGCCAGTCGCCGCTTGGCATCGGCCAACATTTCTTGATAGCGCTCTTCGAGCCGCAGCAAGGTGGACGCCAACTCAGCCGCGGCGGGGGCATGTTGCACGATCGACGCAATCTCATCCGGCGACCACTGTTTTTGCAGCCGGCCTTCCAGCCAACGCTTGCGAATCTCCGTAACTTCCGGCGACTCTTGAACCCCCCGCCCCGGCTTAGCGATCTTGAACGCCTTGATCTCGGCCACTACCTCACTGACCTTGTCTGACGTCACGAGCTGACTTTGCCAGTTCGCAAGCTGGTCACAGTATGGCTGAACCGCACTGACCGCTTCATCCGGCAACGCCCCTGCCAGGAGAGTTTCCAACTGCTCGGCCTGAAAGCGACATTCTTCCACCAGTGCCGTCGCCAGAATGCCCTCCGCTCGGCCGGCACGGGGGCCGGCCGCTACATCTCTGTTTGTGGAGCACGCGGCCCGGCAGCGCTCGAACCACTGTTGTGGATTGATCAGGTGTTCGCGGAATCCATTGAGCCGCTCGACGAGCCCACGCAGGAAGCCGTCGCCGGGCGCGGCCGCCCGCGCGAGCCACGCCCGTGCTTCATCGGCCACCGGCTCACCGCCGCGGTGAACGGCATCGAGCAACCGATCGAGCTGCTGTCGCCGCAGCAGTATCGCGTCCTGCTCCCCGAGCACGGTGAAATCGACGTCGACGCCGGCTTCCGCGAAGTGCTCGCGGACGATCCGCCCGCACCAGGCATCGATCGTGCCGATGTCGGCGGTCTCGACAAGCAGCTCTTGTCGCCGCAGATGCCGACGCAAATCCGCGTTTGTGGTCTGCTCCGCTTCTTCGCGTAACATGCGGGCGACGCGGATGCGCAACTCGGCCGCCGCCGCCCGGGTAAACGTCACCACCAGCAGTTGCTCGACGCCGCACGGCTGGGCCGGGTCGGCAATGAGCGAAACACAGCGACGCGCCAGCACCTCGGTTTTTCCAGAACCGGCCGAGGCGGCCACGAGCAGGTTCGACCCACGGTGTTCGATCGCGGCACGTTGACTGTCGGTCAGCTTCATGCCGCCCCCTCATCGCTTAGCCGCGGAAGCGTCTGCTCCGCCGCCCGCGGCCGGTTGTAAGCCCGATCGAATCGGCAGACCGCCTGGAACTCGCACAATCGACACGCCAGGATTCGTTTTTCCACCAGCGGCGCGACCTCGATACGCCCCTGGGAAACACCTTCCGCCGCGAATAACACTGTCTGTCGCGCCAGGTTCAGCCGCCGCTCGATCTCCCCGGCGTCGACGACGTCCGAGTTCTTGTAGTACCCGCCATCCTTCTTCCGCTGCATCTGAGCCGCCGGCGAGTGCCCGTGACTATGCTGTTCATCGAGCAGCCGGGCCGCGTCCGCGCTGAACAATCCGCGCGGGCGATACAGGTACATGAGTTGCTCATGCTCGGGCGCCTCGGCGGCATACTGGTTATCGAGCATCTTCAGTCCCGGGTACAGCGGCGCAATCAACACGCCCGCGGGCTGAATGCTTGCTTCCTTGCTCATCCCATGTTGCAGCGCGAGCAGATAGATAAATATCTGTAATCGCCTACCCGTCAGATAGTCACCGCCGACCGTGTCGGGGCTGCTTTTGTAGTCATAAACCAATGCCAACGTCTGATCCGCCGAGCGGCAAGTATCAATCCGGTCAATCTTGCCGTGCAATAGCACACGCCGCCCGTCCGGCAGCTTCAACTCGACGGCCGGCAGGGCATCCTCGGCCCCGTCCCCGCGGAACGCTTTCTCGCAATACAGCGGCTCGAACCGTCCGCGCCGCCAACGATCGGCATGGGCCAAGACGAGATCGCGCAGAATGGATGTCAACACCTCGCCCAGAAAGACGAAATCCGGCCGCCGCTCGCCGATATCCGCCGGCTGTCGCTGCCAGTAGTCGCGCACTGCCTCAGCCAAGAGTTCCTGCCAACGTTCATCGGAAACCGCACGCACGCCGCCGGGCTCCTGCCGCGCTCGCAGGGTTACATCGGCCATGATCGCGTGCGCCACGTCGCCCAGGTCCCAACGCAACGGCTGCGGCCCCCGCGCCGGATCGAGCCGCAAACCGTACGATGCAAAGTGCTTGAATGGGCACTGTAGATATGTCTCGACCTCGGACGGCGAGCCGTCCCAGACCACCGCCGCATCGCCACCCACTTTCTGTCGATAATTCCCCACCGGCTGTGGTTCATTCCGGTATTCCAGTCCCCGGAGCAACCAGCCCAAGCGTTCGGTCTGCGATGGGTCTGTGCGTACTAGTTCGCACAAACGCTCGTATCGTCGTCGCTCTCGCATCCGCCGGTCGTCGCCCCGCACAGCTAAATAGCCTCGTGCGAATTCCGGCAAACAAACCGGCGGCTCGTATTCCCTTAGGCACAGCGTCGGAAGGTCCGGCAGCGCCCGCCGCACTTCGGCCAACAGCGGCGACGGCATCAGCGCTTCCCCGTCATCGGCCACGGTCGCGAAGCTGATCGTCAAGCCGCGCGACGGGCGCGTCAGGGCGATATATGCCAGGAGCCGCTCGCCGAATATATCTTCGCGATGCGCAAACTGCGCGGGCAGCCCGGCCTGCGCCAGCGCCTCGCGCTCGACCGTGCTCAGCAGCGTGTCTTCCGCCGGCCGAGCCGGGAAAATGCCCTCGTTGAACGCGAACAACCAGGCGTACTTGATGTCCGGGTGCCGGCTGCGCTCGATCGAGCTTACCAGCACCTGGTCCACCGTCGGCGGCGCCAGCCCGAGCGTCTGCTCGCTCAAGCCTGAGTTGAGGATGCCCGCCACGTCTTCCGCCGTTAGCAATGTGTCCCCCAGCACGTCGTGCAAGTCCTCCAGCAAGCCGCACAACGCCTCCCACGCGAGCCGGTGCATTTCCGCGCTTTCCCAACGGTGCTCGGTCCGCGCCTCGGCGATCCAGGTCTCGATTCGCCGTCGGACTTCCAGGCTTTCGAGCACTTGGTGGAGCGTTTGTGCCCAGACAACCCCGGTCGTGTTTTCGCCGATCTGACCTAAATGAGCGTGCGCGATTCTGCGCCACCCTGGCGTTCGCGGGGCCGCGCGGGCTGAAGCCCGCGGCTCTTCCTTGTCGCCGAATCGCGCATCGTCATATAGCGTCAGTAACGGTTCGAGTGCGGCCATGATGCGGGCATGTTCGGCTTGGAAACCGCCGTTAGTGTTCCCTGCTCCCTCAAAAGCCCATCTTGGTTGTCGCCATAACGCCGACCCGCGCGCCGCGTTCTTGATGATCACATTTTCGAGTTGCTCGGCGTGGTCCCGCGACAACGGCAGCAGCCGGGTCCGTAGCAACCGCACCATCGGCGACACGTCGAAATCCGAGGCCGCCGCGTCAAACAGGGCCGGAAAGAACCGACTCAGCGGATGCGTCCGCATCGGCCGCCGCCGATCGAGGAAGTACGGAATCTCATACTCCTCGAAGACCTCGGCAATCGTCTGTACAAACGGCCCCAGATCGCGCGCGATCACGGCGAAATCGCGGAAATGAAGGTCTTCGTCAGCAACGGCGATCCGCGTGCGAATCCAGCGTGCCGCGGCCCGCAATTCATCGCGGTGCGTCGTATATTCGTATAAAGCAACGTCTCCAGCGGTCAATCCTGAAGAGCCGCGGGCTTCTGTCTGTGCGGACAATCCCGAAGAGCCGCGGGCTTCAGCCCGCGCGGTCGTGCGAGCTGCAACACCCTCGCCCAGCCCAATCGGTGTTGCCAGTCCCGCCTCCAAGGCAGCCAGCGTTGGAGCGTCAGCAAAGCGAGGCAAAACCGACGGTTGTAGATCGACCGAAGGTTTTACTTCAACGCCGGCGTCTTCGAACAACCTGAGCAGTTGTTGGTACGTGACTTCGGTGCTCTGAAATAAGCCGAGTGGATCGGGTATCTGCCGCGGGTGCTGAACCGCCGGGGCGGCCGGGTCGAGCAGAAGCGTGATCGTGGCGTCTCGGGCAACGCGGGTGAGTCCGACGAGCGTCGCCAATTCCTGCCCGGTGAAGCCCGCGAAGCCATCCACCCAGACCGACGCTTCACGCAGCCAATCCAATCCCTCCAGCCGTTCACGCAACACCGCCAGCCGGGCCGCCGCATCTGTTCGATCAGGCCCAAGCCATTTCAGGTATTCCTCATAAAGCCGCGCCACTTCCTTCAGCTTGCGGCAGGAATGTAGCGGCCGGCCCCCGTGCCGACCGTCCCACCGGCTGGAAGCCGGTGCCACACGGGAATGTAGCGGTCGACCCCCGTGCCGGCCGTCCCACCGGCTGGAAGCCGGTGCCACACGGGAATGTAGCGGCCGGCCCCCGTGCCGGCCGTCTGGAGCAATTGTCGAATCATCGAGACGGTCGACGACCGCGTGCAAGGTCTCCGGCGATACATCCTCCCGCAACAACTCCTCAATCAGCCGGTCGAGTTCGACATAGAAGCCGGCGGTCCGCGCGGCGGTCCGCAAGACCTGCAACGTTTCGCTACTGTGTGCGACAATACTTCGCAGGGCTAAAGCGCGCGCTTGCGGGCTGATGACATCGGGTTCGGTCCCGGTTTCGTCGAACACACGCCGTGCCAATCTTGAAAAGCTGAGCACCTCCGCGCGAGTGTAGCCGCCGCCGGGGGCGTGGATCGCCAGGGCGCGTTCCATCTGGAAACTGGCTTGTTCCGGGACCAGCAGGACGAGTCGGCGATTATGATTGCTACATTCCTGTGTGGCACCGGCTTCCAGCCGGTGGGACGGCTGGCACGGGGGCCGGCCGCTACAGCCCCCCGTCAGCTCGGTTAGGATCTCATCCAGACAGCGATGCGTCTTGCCCACCCCGCCACGGCCGAGGATGAAGGTAACCGGCATGACTATGCTCGCTCAATCGCCTTCATACCGTTCGAGACGACCTTCACACTCATCGCGCTCGCGCTTATACTTGGCCGCCTTTCGGTCGTGGTGGGCGTTCTCGTCTTCAAGATGCCGAATAAAGCGATAGGCTTTCTCCAGCTCCCGCCGAGCCTCTTCGTGTGACGACGTCGGCGGCACCCGGCTGCTGTCCACCTGCTCGGGTCGGCTGCTGCCGCCGATCGTCACCTTCTCTGGCGCCGTGACACTGACACAGCCGACCGTCGCCCCGAGTAGCCCTACCACCAACAACAAACATACCGTTCGTGCATGCATTGCCGAGACCTCCTGTTAAACCACACGGACCAGTTCGTATAATCTCCGTTAGAGGCACATTGGTCAAAGGCGATCCTAGAGCTAGTGCTCCATCGCAGCTGAATTGACGGGTTGCGTATCGATCAGAATGTGTGCCACTGCTCTTGAGCAGTGCTAGATATCGTCGTATGCTCCAGAATCCTTAAGAAACACTGCTCAAGAGCAGTGGCACACCAGCCCATCAATTGACGAGTGACAGAGCACTAGTATTCGTCGTAGTGTGAGGTTCGCGTGGAAAACCGCGTTATCACCATTCTCGGCTGCACCGCTTCGGGTAAGGGCACCCTCGCCCGCGCCCTGGCACACGCCATCAACGCTGAAATTATCAGTCTCGACTCCATGAAAATCTACCGCGGCATGAACATCGGCACAGCCAAACCGTCGGCCGAAGTCCGGGCCGCGCTACCGCACCACCTGATCGACATCGCCGACCCTTGGGAAGAATTCAGCGTGGCCCGTTTCGTCGAGCTGGCCGACCGGGCCGGGGAGGAGATTCACCGCCGCGGGCGGCCGGTCGTCGCCGTCGGCGGCACGCTGCTGTACTTCAAATGCTGGTATGCCGGTCTGTTTGAAGGCCCTCCCGCGGCCCCAGAGTTTCGGGCCGACATCCGTCGCCGGGCCGAAAGCGAGGGGCTCGACGCACTGCACGCTGAGCTGGCCCAGGTTGACCCCGAGGCCGCCGCCCGCATCCATCGCAACGACCTGCGGCGAATCGAACGGGCCCTGGAGGTGTACCACCTGACCGGCCGGCCGATCAGCGAGTTGCAGCGACAGTGGAACTCCACCGGACCTCGTCGAGCCGACTGGCGCTGGTCGCTGATCGGCCTGCGGCGCGACCGCGAGGAAACCAATCGCCGCATTAATCAGCGCGTCAAGCGCATGCTCGCGGCCGGGCTGGTCGAGGAAGCCCGCCGCATCTGGGACGACCCGCGCGGCGTCGGCCCCCAAGCTGGGCAGGCGGTCGGTTACGCGGAGCTGTTCGAGCACTTTGCCGGCCGTCTGTCGCTGGAAGAGGCCGTCGAGCAAATCAAGATCCACTCCCGCCGCTTGGCCAAGCAGCAGCGCACCTGGCTCAAGTCGCTGCGCGAGATACAGTGGCTCGACGCCGACGGGATAGAAGATACCGCCGAGCTGTTGCCGCGGGTGCTGGAGATTCTGTAGACAATCTGAGCGCCGAACACACACCCGCAAAGAGCCGCGGGCGTGGGAGGGCGAAGCTCCCGCTGA
>JAGMDK010000245.1 GCA_023128695.1 Phycisphaerae bacterium | reverse complement strand
AGCACGTTATTTGTGACATTTGGCCGGCAGTGCTCGTCGTTTAGCTGATCGCTGATTGCTGACCGCTGAATGCTTACCGCTTCTTTACAACTCGAAGTCCGTGGTCCAGGGCACGTTTCGGCCGTCGCTCGACCACCGCGTGTTATCCCAGTCTTCATCTCCGAAGCCGATGCTCCCGTCGGGTTCGGGGTGATAACCCAACTGCTCCAGCGTCTCGGCACTCGCGTGCGCGTCCACCCAGAGGATGTTGGTCCGCCCGCGGTGGCGTGGATCGGGCGCCGAGCGCGACGTGTGGTCCTTCGCGGCCATTTCGCCATTCACCGGATCGACCCAGGGCGGGTCGAGATTGAAGCCTTCGTCGCCCCAGCGCTGGTGGTCCCTGGTGTTATTGCGGTAGGGCTTACGTTCCAGCGTCGGCCACGATGCGGCCGTGCCCATGCAATCCCCGGCGGCGACGGTTCGCGCTGGATGGCGTATCTTGGAGAGCTGCACCGGCCAGTTTTTATAAGAGTGGTGATCAGCATCGTCCATCAGCCGCGAATTGCCGAGGAACTGATAATTATAGCCATAGCTGGCATTCCGCTCATCAGTCCACTCCGATCGGCTTGGGCAAAAGTACACGCCGTAGGAGTAATTTTGTCGGTCGCCGTCTTCGCCGAAGCGGTCCTGGTTCCCCTTGCACGCCTGCGGGTCGGCGAAGGGCGGGGCTCCCACCGCGAAACTCATCAGCGCGGCGAACGTGGGACGATATTTGTGACCGCCGTAAATCTCGGCCTGCGGGTTGCAATCATCGCCGGGAATCTTCGGCAACCGACCGGGGGGCAAGGCATCGCGGTAATCGTTGGCGTAGATCGACAGGCCCTGGCCCAGTACGCGGAGCTGGGCCAGGCACTTGGCCGCTTGGGCCTGTTGCCGGGCAGCCGACAGCGTCGGCAGGAGAACGCTGATCAGCAGCGCGATGATCGCGACGACGACCAAGAGCTCGATGAGCGTGAAGGCGGGCCGGACATCCGGCGCGCTGACCTCGGAGCATGTCGAGCTGCCCTGCTTGTCCGAGTCGGAACGCCTGCCGCGGATCTTGGATTGTCCGCCTGCGTTTATCAGCATACTATTGATAATAGCAAGTCGCGGCGGATGTGGCCATTGTCGCTCCCCTCCACCATCAGATAATCAAAAATCGGCGGCCCGCTGCACATGCTATGCCTTCGGGCCGCCGATCTGCTGGGTTGGAGCGCCGGCGAACGGGATGGGGCACCCGCGTTTGACCGCATGTCAAGAAAATAGGTATGATGTCCCCCGATTTCCTGCGTGGCTGACGGTCGGCCTTGCGTCAGTGGGTGGAAAGCAATATAGTTAGGAAAGAGGGCATTATTCCTGGGGGGCATAGGTGGAGACGGCTGCCGGGCCGACGAGCGCTATGTTTGACTGATTCGCCCGTATAGTTCCTCACATACGTGCTGCTGGCCCGGAGGCCCGCCGTGGGGGTGTAGCGGCCGCGATTGCAGGTCACGGAAGGAAGAAGGAGCGGCGTGCAGGATCAAGGTGGCCATTCGCCGCATTTTCGCTGCGTTCGTGCCCCCTACGGGGGCAGCACGAACGGTTGTCCCAGACAAACACAGGCAGATCGTGCCCGTTCTGGAGTGATCCGCCGTGGATCGCCCAATCGGGTGCTCTGCAGGAATTGTTCATCGGCGGGGAAGAAAGGCAAAGGGTAAAGCGATGAGGACGAAACGAGTTGCAGCATGGATGACGTGCGTGGCCGGCTTGTCTGTTTTAGCCGCGGCCTTTGGCGACGATTCGACCCCGCCACCGTGGCGCGGACAGGAAGGAGTCACCACTACTTCGGCAGTGGCGGGTCTCGAACGTGGGGTGGATTCCCAGCAGGGCGCGACGCAAGTGTCGCCCGGGCCGCGAAGTTCGCCTAGCCCAACTGAGCAGGTGGCCACGAAGCCCTTGGCTGCCGGCAGCGCCCACCAGGACGCCTCGACTGGAGTGCAACCTGTCGATGCCGCTTCTCGGCTTCAGGAGCGGCCGTACGGCCTCCTGGAGGCCATCGCTTGGATCATCGACTCGGCTCCCTCCCAGCTTCAAGACGAACCGAGCGCAGCGGGCATCACGACCACCTCACGCCTCGCCGAACCGGTCAGTGCCAGCCACCGGGAAGCCTCACGCGGAAATCGTCTCGCGCGGCCTCTGGGGGGCTCCAACGGGCCGGGAGTCGCCACCGAAACCGCGCTGATACCGGAGGCGGATCGCGCCGACGTCCAGCGATCCCAGGCGGGGAGCGCCGCGATACCCGCGCCGCTCGCGGAGCGGGCCGTGGAAGACTCCGGGTGCTCAATCATCCCGCGGTCTCCTGAGACGGAACACTTGTTTGACGCGGACGACCGGCAAAGCAACGGCGTCATTATCATCAGGCCCAATCCCCAGCCCGCGGATTTGCCCGACGGCGTGGAAGCGGTGAGAGGGGAAGTGGTCGACGGGTATGAGGGCCGCGGCGACAGTTACGCCTGGTGGAACTGGAGTGGGACCGTCAATATCCCCGACGGCCCCGACGGCGCCTGGGTGGGGATCAACTGCTCGACGCCCGGCGGGATTCCCGCCGGTGCGTACGTCACGAGCGTCGAGGTTCACCACGAGATCACACACACCTATATCGGTGACCTGGAGGTCAAGGTCTACAACCAATACACAAGCCACGTATGGATGGTTCGTGACAATGAGGGCGGCTCGGCGGACAACATAAACGAGACGCGGACAGAGTACAGCCTTTTCGACGGGGACGATCCGGAGCAGGAGTGGTACTACCGCGTTCGCGACACATACAGCGGCGATACGGGCACCTTGGACGTCATGCAGTTGTACGTGTACTACCACTGGGACGAAGGGGAACCTGACCTCGAGCCCTATCAGCCGGGAGGCTGGGATAACAAGCTGGTCATATCGAATGTCACCGGCACGACCACCTCTGCCAGCACCATCTATGACGATGAGAACGTCTATGTAGACTGGAGTTGCGTCAACAGCGGGGATGCTGATGCAGGGCACTTCCGTTACGGCCTCTACCTCGACGGATCTCGCATATACTACGTGGACATGGCATCGTTGGCGGCCGGCTATTACAGTTATGTGCTGGATTCGAATCTCGGAACCCTTTCGGCCGGGTGGCACGAGTTCCGGATCAAATGCGACTACAACTACGAAGTCGATGAATCTAACGAAGGCAACAATGAGTACGCGCGAGACTTCTATATCACGCAGCGGCCGCAGGCGGACCTGACCCCATACCAGCCCGGCCACTGGGATGACAAGATCCCGATCGGCATTACGCAACTGGCCAGCGGCGACACGCACAGCTACGGCGGGCCGTACTATAGTGATGAGACGCTGTACTTCAACTGGGGCTCAGTCAACAATGGCAACGCCACGGCCTCGAACTACACGGTTCACTTCGAGGTGACCGGTACGGGCGGCGGGACCTGGAACTGGAGCGGCCAAACGACGGACCCGGGTTACTGGACGTACCTGACCAACGATCAGGCCGCGGGGCCGCTGTCGGTGGGCAGTCACACCTTCAAGCTGTGGGTTGACTACTACGACGACGTCGACGAATCCAACGAGAGCAACAACTACTACGAGCGGACGATTACCGTCGAGGAGCGGCCGCAAGCGGACCTGACCCCATACCAGCCCGGCCACTGGAATGACAAGATTCCGATCGGCATCACACAGCTACCGGCGGGCAGCGACCACACCTACAACGGGCCGTACTATAGTGATGAGACGCTGTACTTCAACTGGGGTTCAGTCAACAATGGCGACGCGACGGCGACCAACTACACGGTTCACTTCGAGGTGACCGGCACGGGCGGCGGAACCTGGAACTGGAGCGGCCAAACGACGGATCCGGGTTACTGGACGTACCTGACCAACGATCAGGCCGCGGGGCCGCTGTCGGTAGGCAGTCATACCTTCAAGCTGTGGGTCGACTACTACGACGACGTCGACGAATCCAACGAGAGCAACAACTACTACGAGCGGACGATTACCGTCGAGGAGCGGCTGCAAGCGGACCTGACGCCGTACAACCCGGCCAACTGGGATGACATGATCCCGATCGGCATTACGCAACTGGCCGGCGGCGACGCGCACAGTTACAGTGGGCCGTACTACAGTGATGAAACGCTGTACTTCAACTGGGGTTCAGTCAACAATGGCAACGCGACGGCCTCGAACTACACGGTTTACTTCGAGGTGACCGGGACGGGCGGCGGCACCTGGAACTGGGACAGCCTCACGACCGATCCGGGCCACTGGACGCGCCTGTCCTACGATCAGGCGGTGGGGCCGCTGGCAGCCGGAAGCCATACCTTCAGGTTCTGGGTCGACTACTACGATAGCGTCGACGAGTCCAACGAGAGCAACAACTACTACGAGCGGACGATTACGGTCGAGGAGCCGGCGCAGGCGGACCTGACGCCGTACAACCCGGCCAACTGGAATGACAAGATCCCGATCGGCATCACACAGCTACCGGCGGGCAGCGACCACACCTACAACGGTCCGTACACCAGCAGCCAGACGCTGTACTTCAACTGGGGTTCAGTCAACAATGGCGACGCGACGGCGACCAACTATACGGTGCACTTCGAGGTGACCGGCACCGGCGGCGGCACCTGGGATTGGAGCGGCCTGACGACCGACCCCGCCCATTGGACTTACCTGACGAATGACCAGCCGGTTGGTCCGCTCGCCGAGGGAAACCACACCTTCCGGTTCTGGGTCGATTACGGCGATGACGTGCCCGAAAGCAACGAGGCCAACAACTACTACGAACGGACGATCACGGTGGGGGCCGGCCCGACATGGTTGTTCCTGTACTACTTCTCCAATGGCGGAAACCTGGAGGGCGGGTGTGAATCCAAGTTCTGCGCGATTGCCCCGGAGACGATAAACGACGATTTCGCGGCCTACGTGATGTGGGATCACATCGCCGGTGAGGACCGTGTGTTCCGGATGAAAAACGACGATGACTGGCTGAACGGCTATGCCCAGGGTGTCGACTACTGGACCGCGAATGACATCGGGCTGGGCGCCGCCGAAATGGACATGGGCGATCCGCAGACGCTGAACACGTTCATCGATTTCGTCTTGGGCCGCGAGCAGGCCGACCACTACGTGCTGGTCATCTTCGACCACGGCGGCGGCATCCATCCTCGCGATAACGAAGCGGTCACGACCGGGATTTGCTTCGACGGTGACCCGGCCAACTATCTCACAATCAATGAGCTCGGCCAGTGTTGTTCGCACCTGCGCACCAGCATCGGGCGCACTTTCGAGATCCTGCACCTGGACGCTTGCCTCATGCAGATGATCGAGGTCAACGAGCAGGTGCGCAGCCACTGCGATTATGTCGTCGCCAGCGAGAACGAGGGTTGGACCTTCGTGGGTGGCACGAGTTGGGAGGGTGACTACCTGGAGGACATCACCGACGTCACCACGACCGAACCCCTGGCCATCGCGATAGCCAGCGCCTACTTCAACGCCTTCGGCACCGGTCGGACAATCTCGGTGCTCAGGCAGGCGTACACCAGCGGCGTCACAACCGCTGTCGACGTGCTGGCCGAGGCGTTGATCAACAACATGCGCACCATCCGTGGAAGTCTGCAATCGGCACGCAACGGCACGCAGAAGTTCGCCTACTTCGACACTAACAACACGATGACGCAGTCCAACATCTTCCTCGACCTGTACGACCTGTGCCGGGAAATCAACGAGCACATCATCGGCATGTCCGAGGTGAACGATGCCGCCAACGCCGTCATGAGCGCGATCGGTATCGAAGGCGGCAATTTCGTGCGTTGGGAGGAACACCAGTCCAACGCCGGGTATGACTTCACCGCCGGCACCTTCGGTGTGTCGATCTTCTTCCCCGAATCGACGGCGCCGGGGGGACAGGACACTTATATCAACTACGTGAACACCAGTGCCACGCCATCCGACCTGGCCTTCTGTGCATCGACTTACTGGGACGAGTTCCTGCGCGCCTACCTGGAATGGCAGGTGCTGAATGTAACCAGTTGGGGAGCATCGAACGTTGCGATCACCGCCACGACCGACGAGTTGGGCCACGGTAACGGGGTGACGCCGTTCTGGCGGGTCTACGATCCCGGTGTAAATGTCACGCTTACGGCCCCGTCGAGTGCTGGCGGGGTCCCGTTCGCCCGGTGGGATCGAAACGGAGCCAGCTACTCCACCAACCTGAGCATCACTTTCAGCATGAATGACGACTACGACTTCGAGGCGGTCTACGAGACCTCAACCTGCGACCTGACCATGCAGGTGAGCCCGACGGGAAGTGGCACGACCTCCCCCTCAGTCGGCACGCACACGTACGATTGTGGGGAAGTGGTCAGCATTTCGGCCTTTGCCGGCGACTGTTATGAGTTCGACCACTGGAACGGCCCGGTGGCCGACCCCTATTCGCCGAATACGACGGTGGAAGTCTCGGAGGACGTCACGGTCACTGCGGTGTTCAACTCGCTGACGCCGGAGGACCCGGACAACGCTGCGGCCGACCCGCCGACGATTTGCGAGGGCGGATCGTCGACGCTGACGGCGTCGGTCAGTGGTGCCGAGATCGACTGGTACACGGGCGGTTGCGGAGGGGCGTTCGTCGGGACAGGCAATTCGATCGTGGTCAGCCCGGCCTCGACGACGACGTACTACGCGCGTGCCCGTGATCCTTCGAGCGGGTGCGAGAGCGCGGGCTGCGACTATGTCATGGTGAGTGTCGCGCCGCCCGGCTGCCCCGGCGACAGCAACTGCGACGGCGCGGTGAGTTGGCGCGACATCGACTTCTTCGTGGCCGCGATGAACGATAACGTGGCCGCCTGGGAGGCCATGTTCCTGCCCGGCACACCGAGCTGCCCGTTCGAGAACAACGACGTGAATGGCGACGGCACCGTCAACTGGCGGGACATCGACCCGTTCGTGGCAATAATGAACACAACCTGTCCGTAATAGGCCGCTACATCGGACTCGGCCGGTACGGGGGCCGGCCGCCACATCAGACTCGGCCGGTACGGAGCCCGGCCGCTACATCGGACTCGGCCGGCACGGGGGCCGGCCGCTACATTTTCCAGCCGCCGGGGGCGTCATTTTGCGCTAGCAGTCTGTCGGACTTTT
>JAGMDK010000244.1 GCA_023128695.1 Phycisphaerae bacterium | reverse complement strand
GCGTGACAGAGCACTAGATTCCTCCATCGTCCGCTTGTGGCGGACTCGTCGGAATGACAAAGTATAGTAGCCGCTAAACACGTACGAGTCCCGCGGCTATTCGTGGAGCCTGATAAATGCCGAAAGCGAAAGTTGCGATACTGAAGACGAGCCCGCGCACGGTGTTGCGCGATTATCACGAGCTGCTGAACCTGGCCGGGTATCAGGATGTGATCGCCAAGGAGGCCGAGACGGCCCTCAAGATCAACATCTCCTGGCACTTCTTCTTCCCCGGCTGCTCGACCGTCCCCTGGCAGCTCGAAGGCGTGATCCGGGCCATGAAGGCCGACGGCTATCGCCTCAGCCAAATCCACGGCTGCCACAACCGCACCGTGGTGATCGACGCCCACCTCGGCGAGCGGGAGAACAAGCAGCTCAACGTCATCGAGGCCCACGGCCTGCAAAACGTCCACCTGTATGAAGGCGAAGACTGGATCACCATCAAGGACGCCGTCGGGGACCTGACCAAGGACTTCCTGTGCCTGAACGAGGTCTACCCGCGGGGCTTCATGATCCCGCGCCGCTTCATCGGCGAAAACATCATCCACCTGCCGACCGTCAAGACGCACGTCTTCACTACCACGACCGGAGCGATGAAGAACGCCTTCGGCGGTCTGCTGAACGAGAAGCGGCACTGGACGCACCCGGTGATCCACGAGACGCTCGTGGACCTGCTGATGATCCAAAAGAAGATTCACCGCGGGGTTTTCGCCGTCATGGACGGCACTTTCGCCGGCGACGGGCCCGGGCCGCGGTGCATGATCCCGCACGTGAAGAACGTGATCCTCGCCAGTGCTGACCAGACCGCGATCGACGCCGTTGCCGCCAGGCTGATGGGCATAGACCCCATGTCGCTCAAGTACATCAAGCTGGCACACGAACTCGGGCTGGGGTGCGGCGACCCGCGTGAGATCGAAATCGTCGGCGACCAGGAAGCCGCGGCGGAGAACTGGCATTTCGTTGGCCCCTACCAGAAGATGACGTTCGCGAGCAGGATGCAGCATAAGATTTACTGGGGGCCGTTGAAGAAGCCGCTCGAGTGGTCGCTCAAGACCATCCTTGCGCCGTGGGCCTACTTCGCGAGCGTGATCTACCACGACAGTTTCTGGTACCCGATCAGGGCCAAGAAGATGATGCAGGAGGTGCTCGACAGCGAGTGGGGTCGGCTCTTCCGCAACTGGGAGAACGCTCGACCCGACGAGCAGGGCTACCCCGAGGTCGGCGAGCACCCCGCCGAGCTAACCCGCACCGGCTGGGCCGCGTTCGGCCAATCGCTCAAGATTCTCAAGATGTGCGTCAAGGAAGCCCCGGAGTTCACCCTGCATAAACGGAAAGTAGTTTCGCTACGGCAGGGAGGGCGAAGCTCCCGCTGAGCCGCGGCGCCCCTACGGCAGGGAGGGCGAAGCTCCTGCTGAGCCGCGGCGCCCCTACGGCAGGGAGGGCGAAGCTCCTGCTGAGCCGCGGCGCCCCTGGCTCGGCAGGAGCCTCGCCCTCCCGCTCACTCGCCCTCCCGCTCGGCGTGTGTGCCACTGCTCTTGAGCAGTGTCTTTTCCGACCGGCGGTCGCTTGAGCAGTGTCTTTTCGGACCGGCGCTCGCTTGGGCACTGCTCAAGAGCAGTGGCACACGGCTTGGCTCGGCAGGAGCCTCGCCCTCCCTGCCATGGCCCTGCCCGTCAATTGACTTCTGACGAAGCACTAATCCTCGCGGCGCCTCTCTTCGTGTTTCGCGATTTCGCTGGCCCGGCCGATCCCGACGCTGAGACCACCCGCAGGCCCCACAGCTCGGAAACGCCAGTCGGGACGATAGGTGTGGCCCGGAAGCGGAACGTTGGCGCCGATCCCGATCGCGGCTCCCCCCCACCCGCTTACGTGATACCGTTGCGTGACCATCGACTCGTGAATTGTGTCCGCCCCGCCGAGACCTGAGGCGTAAGTGTTTATTCCCCCATACCAGTCCCCCACGCTCGTGCTCGGCGTCCAAACGAGATCATTAAAGAGCAAGGGCTTGTACTCCGGCCCGTCTTCTCCCACGGCGGCACGCTCCTCCGGGGTCAGCTCAGGCTCCTCAAAACTCGGCACCAGTGCAACCACCGGCTCCTCGACGCGGCCGATCACTTTTACCTCCCCTTGATGTGGGCTCCGCCGAACGTACTCGAGCGGCGGCAATTCATGCGGGGCGGGCATGACGGTCACGTCCCGGCCGCGTTTCTCACACCCGGTCCCCAGCCAGAGCGAGCCGCAAACCACAATGATGCCGAGCATAGTTCGCATAGCATACGCCTACCCGATTCCGAGGAAATTGGCAAGCAGTTTGCTCCCTTCGAGGGTCAGGAAGCTCTCGGGGTGGAACTGGACGCCGTGCACGGGCCACCGGCGATGGCGGATACCCATGATCTCGGAGGGGTCGTCGTCGCTGGTGGCGCAAACGACGTAGTCGTCGGGGAGCGTGCCTTCCTGGATGATCAGCGAATGGTAGCGGGTGGCCTCAAAGGGATTGCTCAGCCCCTTGAAAACGCCCCGTCCGTCATGGCGGATCAGGCTGGTCTTGCCGTGCATCAGCCGCCGAGCACGGATGATGCTCGCGCCGCTGACGTATCCGATACACTGGTGACCGAGGCACACGCCGAACAGCGGGACACGTCCGGCGAAGTGCCGAATCACGTCGTTGCTGATCCCGCCCTCGCGCGGCGTGCACGGTCCGGGCGAGATAATGATATGGCCGGGCCGGTCGGTCTCGATTCGCTCCAACGTGACCTGGTCATTGCGGTAGACGCGGATCTCGATGGCGGGATCGAGTTCGCCGATCCGCTGCACGAGGTTGTAGGTGAACGAATCGTAATTATCGATCAGCACGATCATGAGATACACAATTTGCGAGACAGCAGGACTAGTGCATCGTCACGCTTTGGCTTTCGGGTCGCGTTGTGTGTGCCACTGCTCTTGAGCAGTGTCTTCTTGGACCGACAATGGCCCCGGCACTGCTCAAGAGCAGTGGCACACGCGTTGTGTCGCCCGAAAACGAGAGCATGACAGAGTACTAGAAGCTGGTGCCACACGAGTTATACCACCGTTTCTACCACCCGGGAGCCCAGAGATACATGAACCGCGGGGCCGGATGGTCGAGCCAGTCCGGCAGCGCGATGTTGACCAGGTTGACCTGCCCCGGCGGCTGGTCCGTCCGAGCGTAAACGTTCGGCCGGTGCAGGTACGGGCGGCTGTACTGCACCACCTTGATCGGCTTGTCCGCCAAGCCAGCGGCCCGCTTGGCCGCCCGGATGGCGTCGCGCGGCGTGCCGATCTCGTCCACCAGCCCGTTCTCCCGGGCCTCGCAACCCAGGTACACGCGGCCGTCGGCCAGCTTCCGCAGACGCTCGGGCTCAATCCCGCCGCGGGCCCGCGCGACGACCTTGAAAAACCGGGTGTACATCTGGTCGATCAGTCCCTGGAACACGGCCCGCTCCTCCGCGCTCATCTCGTGGAACGGCGAGCCGGCGTCCTTCAAGTCGCCGCTCTTGATCGCGTTCACCTGGATGCCGAGCTTCCGCATGGTCCCGGAGAACTCGGGCGCCAGCATAATCACGCCGATGCTGCCGGTCACGGTCGTCGGATGGGCGTAAATCTCGTCGGCGGCACATGCCAGGTAATACCCTCCGGAGGTGGCGATATCGAGCAGGGCGGCGATGACCGGCTTTCCGGACCGCGCGCGGAAGCGACACAGCTCGGTGTACATGAGGTCGCTGGCGGTCACGCCGCCGCCGGGGGAGTTGATCCGGATTACCACGGCCCGCACGTGGCGGTCGGCCGCCGCCTGATCGAGCTTCTCGGTGAACACGGCCACGGGGTTCTCGCCGACGGCGCCGAACAGGGAGCTGGAGCGGGCGTTGGTGAGCACGCCGTCCACGTCGATGAGCGCGATTTTACGGGTCGCCCAGACGCTTTCGCGCTCCACGACGTGTTCAACCAGCTTCTGCCGGGCCGGGACAGGCGTGATCAGAAACGACGGCGGGGCGCAGCCGAGCAACAGACCCGCGACGAACAAGCCGCAAAACGCAAGCCCAATGCTGTGTGTGGCCGGACCCAGGGGGTATAAGCGTGTCGGTGGCATAAGAACTCCGATTGGTTCATTTGATTGGTTCACGGCGTACGGCCGTCTATACTTGTTCCGCTACGAATCCCGAGGACCGCTCGCGCGATGATACTCGTTTCAGATGCTGATTTCGACCACGCCCTTGAGCAGGCTCTCGCCGACATCCCCGCCGACTTTCAGCCTCATCTGGAAAACGTCTTCATCGAGGTCCGCGACCGTCCGGACGCCGCTTTCATGCGGGAGCACGACGTCCCGGCGGACTTGCTGGGCCTCTATGTGGGGGTGCCGCTGGAGGAGAAGGGGCCGGAGCGGGCGCCGACCGCGTTGCCGGACCGGATTTTCATCTTTCGGGCCAACCTGTGCGGGATGTGTGAGTCGCGGGAGGAACTGAGCGACGAAATCCGCATCACCGTGCTGCACGAGATCGGTCACCACTTCGGCCTGAACGAGGAGCGGCTGGAAGACCTCGGCTACGCTTAGCACCGTTTCAGAATACGTCTGACGTTCGTCGGGAGGGCGAGGCTCCTGCCGAGCCGCGGCTCGCCGGGAGGCTCGCCCTCCCAAAGCAGAGGCTCGCCCTCCCCAAGCAACGGACTTTTTCTGAAATTGCTCTAGCACGGAGGTCGGCCGATCGAAGCGCAGTTCACCTGGATCGATTGGGCTGTTCTGGCCGGCTATCTTGTCTTCACCACCGTGCTCGGCGCCAAACTCGCCGGCAAGCAGGCCACCATCCGGGACTTCTTCCTCGGCGGACGCAAGCTGCCTTGGCCCGCGGTCGCCGGCTCGATCATCGCGACCGAAATCAGCGCCGTCACGTTCATCAGCGCGCCCGCGATCGTGTTTGCCGCCGGCGGCAACTTCACCTACCTGCAACTCGCGCTCGGCGCGATCCTCGCCCGGGTCATCATCAGCATCTGGTTCGTGCCGGCGTTCTACGAGCGCGAGATTTACAGCCCCTATGACTACATGGGCCATCGCCTGGGCCGTCCCGTGCGGACGGTCACGACCGGCCTGTTCATGCTCGGGGCCATCCTGGGGCAGAGTGTCCGCGTCCTGCTGACCGCCCTGATCCTGCAACTGATGACCGGGCTTCCGCTCGGCGTATCCATTTGGGTCATCGGAGCGATCGCCGTCGCGTGGACGCTGCTCGGCGGGATCACGACCGTCATCTGGACCGACGTGGTCCAGTTCGTCGTCTTCGTGTTCGGGATCATCGCCGCCCTGGTCTTTGTCTGCCTCAAGCTCCCGGGCGGTTTCGGCGAGATGGTCACGGTGGCGGCGGCGGCCGTTTCGGCGTGGGATCAGCGGCGATCAGCCGCAGGGGGCATCCGTGGTCGTCTTTGAGAAACAGAGGCAGACGCATCACACGCCGATTCAGGACGTGATAAGCAAGACCCGGCTCCGTGATGCGTGGCGGCCGTCCCATGCCCAGATTCTACCGGAACTGCCGGCGAGGTCAAGAAAATCTTCCTGACACCTTTTCTGCCTTTTCTGCCCCCCCCCTTTCTGCCCCCTTTTCTGCCCGGCATCTTCCGGACGGCTTACTTGCGATGCCAGCGGTCCTCGTAGTAGGGGCCGATGATCGAGCTCGATGCAGTGCTTCCGCCGAGCAGGGCGGAGGTGCGCGGTCCCTTCGGGACCACTAAGTCGACCGCGGCCACCAGAGTATTTGCCTCGACGTTGACGAGTTTGAGCGACAGATAGACCTTGTCCGGGGTCAGGGTGTACGTACTGACGAGCACGCTGCCCGTGTTGTGGTCCTTTGCCAGTTTCTTCACGTCGCGGGACAGCAGGAATTGCCCACTGTCATTAATCGCCACCGAGCCCTGCCGCACGGTGAGGTGGACGACCGAGTACCCCTGCTGGGCCAGGCGCCCGGCGATGAACTCGCCGATCAGCCGACCGAACGACGACGTGTCGTTCACGGCGTCGAGGTTTACCACGGTGGCGACGAGCATCCGCCGGTCGGGGTCGATGGATGTCTTCCCTGGCATTCTGCAGAGCAGGCAGTCAACCGCCCGGTAGGTGGTGCGAATCAGGTCCGCGTCCTTGCCGTCCGGCTCCAGCATCGTGATGTGCTGCGTACAGTCACAGCCCACGATCCCGATGCCGAGGAAGAGCACCGCGCACAACGTAACAGTTTCAACTACACGCATTGGCGTGATCCTCCTCGGGCTAGCTGTCCTCGTTGTCCATCTCCGGCTCCTGCGGGTTCCAGTCCGGTCGCGGGTCTTCGTCGATCGGACCGTACAGGCGGTCGAGCAGGTAGTCGACCTCGAGCGGATACGCGTAGGGCCACGGTGTCAGGAGCCGCTTCCCGTACCAGCGGTCCTCCTGCTCGCGTTCGAATCGGATGCGGCGATCCTCGTCCGCCCAGCGGTGGTCGCGGGCCAGGCTGGCCCGCAGGAAGGCGTGGGTCTCGACGCTCTGCCAGCGTTCCTTCGGCGCCCAGAACGCATACCAGCCGTCAGCCTGGTCGGTGTACATGGGGTAGGGGTAATGCACGCGGCGTTCGCCCCAGCGGACGTCATCGGCGCGGGTTTCACGGTTGAATTCACGGGACTCGTCCGCGGCGTAGAGGGCGTCGCCCCTGGGGTATGCGGGCTCAGCTCTCGGAGGGCAACCGATGATGCCGGCGGTGAGGGTAAGCAGCGGCAGAAAGGTCATCAGCATCTTGTTGCGTGACATCTTGCGCATCTCCTTAGCGATCGGGGCTATTCGCCCACGCGGACCGTCTTGCGTCCCGAGTACTCGGCCGAGGTCTGCTTATCGAGGACGTAGCCGCGGTCGTACCTGTTCGGGTTCTCCGTTTTGTAGGATTCCTGCTCGGCAATCCCACCCTTGGCGCTGTAGCTGAAGCTGGCTGAAGTGGGGGGCTTGTCGACGACGGCACATCCTGCCAGAAGGGCTGCCCCGAAAACCACCAGCGCGAAAACGAGCGTAGCTTTCTTTGACATCGTCTGAGTCTCCTTCCGATTCGAAGTAGGCCTACTTGTCGCGGACGTTGAAGCGTACGTGGTCGACCGCCATGATCCGGCGCAGCTCACGCGCCTCGCCTCGATCTCCGGACTGATCTTCGCGCGTCCAGTGCCGCGCTTCCTCTTCACGCAGAATCCGCAACTCGCGGTCTTCCAATGCCACTGCGGACGCCTTGCTGGCCGTCTGGACGCGCAGGTCGAAGAAGCGCTTGTCTTTCTCCATTTCCCATTCCCATTGCGCGCGGGAGCGCCGGCTCCGCTCGGCGCGGTCCTCCTGCTCCCAGCGCAGCGCCCGGTCGTAGTTTGCGACGTAGCGCTCGTAGGAGTCTTTCACAAGCTCGCGAAATTCGTCCACCCGACGATCGAGCTTGTCGCGCGGAATCGACATCAGAACCCAGCATTTGTAACGGTTCATCCCGCGTGACGCCCGCCCGAACGCGCCGACAGGCTCGTCACGCACGTCCCACTGCTCGAAGTGGACGTTGCGGTCGATCAGGTCGCCGGCAACTGCGTTGGCAAAGAGACCGGCCTCCCGCGCGACGGCCTGTTGGAGTTCGCCGCCGGGCATAGTCCGGATCAGGGTGTGATCATCAAACCCGGTCAAGCCGTTCACGCCCCGCTCTGTGAAGAAGGTTTCGCTGTTGGCTCGCGCGTTGAGATGATGCGCCGTGCTCATCACACGCGTTGCGAGCAGCTCCGCGACCTGGCGGTAGATATCCTCACGGGCGGCGGCGACGGCGCCGTACTCATCGAGCACGCTGTAGCCCACGCTACGTCCCACGAAGAAGACCTCGTCGGGCATGTCGGCCTGTTGCGGGCTCCCTTGAACCCAGTCCGGTGCTTCGGGCCCCGACATCCCCTCGCGAACCAACATCTCGCGGTAGGTTCTGTGGCACCCGATGACGGGGAATAACAGAACAGCAACTAGACCGACGGCGGCGGTGGAATGCAGAATCCTCGCGGCTGACTTCATCGTTCACCTCGTCTTCTGACTCAAGGCCTGCAAAGTGGGTATGCGATTCGACGATCTGACCCCATCCATGTGCTTCCTCACGGCGTGAGAAACGCCAATCGAGAACGCGCCCACACCAATTGTCGCGATTATCAGCCCCGTTCCCCCCCCACAACTGGCAGGAGTCTGAGGCTTGCCGACCGGCCAGGCCAGCCGACGTCGGCGGCATGGTAGCGCCACCACGCGAGAACTGTCAAGTTCAGCGCGGCACAAAAAAACGGGCCCCCATCCGCAGCTTGTCACCGTGCCTTGCGCAGCGCTTGCAGTGTAACTGATAGGAAATTTGATTCCGCGGGGGGCGGCTGCGTGGGCCCGGGGGTGGGGGGTTTCATTCGTTACAATCATGCTGAATACAATAATAATCCACTGTTAACTGTCAAGTCATCAGACAAAGAATATTCTCCGAAGATTGCTAAATAATTAACTGTACCGGGTTAGTACTACAACGCTAGAACTCTTGGCTGGCCGGTGGGTGTCGGGGTCAGAAAAGGGTCAGAAAAGGTGTCAGGATGATTTTTCTGTTTCTTTCCGTGGGCGGCCGCGGGGGCGGAGCGTGATGTCGAGGCCGAGGCGATGCGCGATCACTGATAGGAAATTTGATTCCGCGGGGGGCGGCGGCGCGGGCCCGGGGGTGGGGGGTTTGGGGTGGTCGCCTGGCGACTCATGTTGGGCCTCCATAGTGCCCATTCCCACCGGTGGTCAGACGCCTTTGGGCCATTTCGCGGAGTCATCCCGGCACGCCCGGAGCCCGTGGACCGTCCAAGGGCAACATGGGCGCGTGTATACCCCCTGATCCCGGTCTGCTCAAGACCGAAATGGATCATGTTCAGGTTTGGTTCATGGTCGGGTGGCCCATCGGGCTGGCCCTTGACACGCGACGAACGCCTCGCGTTCAAGAGCGGCAAGGCCGCGTCGTGTGTCGAGGGCTGATCGAGTTCCTCGCGACGGAGGTGTTCCAGGAGGTCGGGATCGACCTCGTGGGTGATTCCGGGGGCGGAATCCGGCTCGGGGCTCAACCGAACTGCCCGAACATTGGCCGATGCACGTGGTCTGCAAATGGATCGGTAATTCGCAGGCGGTGGCGGCCAAGCACTACCTGCAAGTGACGGACGAACACTTTGAGCGGGCAGCGAAGGCGCCCGAGGCGGTGCAGAATCCGGTGCAGCATTCCGCCGCAAGGTGTCGCACCGCGTCGCGCGATGAGAGCGTGGAACCCGCGAAGTCTCGCACGTGCGGGAGTTTACGAGACAACGCGGCCCGGTGCGATAACCGGGCCGATGGGGGAATGGGCGATACAGGACTCGAACCTGTGACCTC
>JAGMDK010000243.1 GCA_023128695.1 Phycisphaerae bacterium | reverse complement strand
CGGACTTTTTCTGAAATTGCTCTAGAGTAGGTGCCCCATCCCGTTTCGCCGGCCCGGAGGGCAGGCGAACGGGGTGGGGGACTGACGGGCCATGGTGTGGTACGATGCCGCGGCGACAACGGTTGTCGCGGGTTGACTATTGAAACACTAAATGAGGCAGGCAGCGGATGAACGCGAGCACTTCCAAGCAGTGTCGGTGGTTGATAGGGGCAGCAACCGTGTTGGCGCTGGCGGCGTGGGGAGCGGAGCGCAGCGCGGCGGAGGTCTCGGGGGCGCCGGGCACACCGCCCACGGCGACAACCACGCCGGCAACTACCAGCCCCAGCGCGGCAAGCCCGGGGGACATCGATTATCAAGCCTGCGCTTTTCGCCTGACGGAGGCCGCCCACCGAACGGAGATGGCACAACGGCCGGAGTGGTGGCCCGAGCTCGGGTGGTCAACGCTGGCGTGGTTCGCGGTGGTGGTGATCCTGACACTGACGCTGCGTCCCAAACGGCTGCTTTCACTGCGCAACCTGGACGGGCTCGTGCTGGCGGGGATGTGCGTCTTGCTCGCGTTGCGCGAGGAGACCGGGGCGCGGTCGGAGGAACTGCATACCTCGCAATGG
This sequence comes from Phycisphaerae bacterium, assembly GCA_023128695.1. Lineage (GTDB taxonomy): Bacteria > Planctomycetota > Phycisphaerae > UBA1845 > Fen-1342 > JAGMDK01. The sequence continues at coordinate 3,777 of JAGMDK010000243.1, read as the reverse complement.
TGGGCCTACCTGTGGCTCACTGTCGCCGCCGGGTATTGGCTGGCGCGCGGCATCGGGCTCGTGCTGTCAAAAAAGGCGATCCAGCCCGAGGGGGCCGTCTCGCACGGCACGCTGGTTGTGCTCCTGGCAGTGGGACTGGTGATCGGCATCCTGCAAATCGCCGCCGGTCCGATTTCCGTCGGCTCACATGATGGGATCGTGGGGGGGCTGTATACCGCGTCGAGCGGCAAGTTGCCCTACGGCGACGCCGAGTGGGTTGCCCGCCGATCACCGCTGTTGTATCTGCTCCATGCGGGTGCGGTACAGGTTGCCGGACCGAAGATGCCGCCCAGTTCGGAATCGGCCGCGGAGCCCACGGCTTCCTTGGATCAAGAGGATTTGTTGGTGCCGATGATCTGGGAGAACCGGGCCGACTGGCTGGAAGAACCATGGTGCGAGTCGATCGAGCTGGCGGCTGCCCGTCTGGTGAACGCGGTCCTGTTTCTGCTCATGCTGGCGGGTCTGTACGTCCTCGGACGGCAACTACACTCGGCCGCAAGCGGCTTGACCATGATCGCCATTTTCTGTGTGTTCCCGGGCACCGTGGAGTGTCTGACGCGGCCGGAGGTCATGCTGCCGGCCGTGTTGCTGACGTGGGCCGTCGTGTTCGCGCTGCTGCGGGGCGTGGGCGGACTGCTGGGGATGCTGTTCCTGATGCTCGCGGGGGTGGCGTGGCCGTGGGCTTGGCTGGCACTGCCGGTGCTGCTGGCCCACTTCTGGCGGCGCGGGTGGCAACAAGTCCCTGGCAGTCTGGTCGGCCTCCTCAGCGGGGCGGCCCTGATCGTGCTCGGGCTGCTGCAATTTGTACAGCCCACACTTCCCCGCACATCCGCGGCGCTGGCCATGGCCGGACTCCAGCCGACCTACGACGCCAGCCTGGCCGAGGACGGCACGTTGAACCTCACCAGCCGCAACGTGGATGAAGACATCGAGTCGCAGGCGTGCTCGGTGTGGTTGTGGCATCTGCTGGTGACGGCCGAGTCGACTACCGCGGACGGAGCAGAAGCGGCTGCGATCGTACCCCCGAACGGTGTCAGTCGTGCTGAGTTGCTCTATCGTCGCATCGAGCCGACGCCGGCAGCTTTGCCCGTCTTGCAAACGGCATATCGTGCAGCGGTTGCCGAACTGCCGGCGACCACGCGCCTGCTCGTCGCGGCGCGGACCGTGCTCGAAGAAACCTGGTGCCCAACCCATCCGGCCGAGCCGCCGACGCAATCGGCCTGGGCGCTGTGGGAGGGGCCGGATGCTGAGGAGGGCGGATTGACCACCGCCCGGCGGATCGTGAAGCTGGTGGTGGCGTTGCTGATGGTGTGGGCGACGTTGGCGGTTTTCTTCGGTCGTCGCGTGCGGCCGCGGCATTTGGTCGGGGCGTTGCTGGCCGTGGTCAGTGGGATGCTGATCGCCGGCGCCTCCGGCGCGGTGACGAATCTCGTCTGGCTGTTACCATTTGTGCTGGCTCTGTGGGCGGTGCACGAGGAGCCGGAACCGGAGCCGGAAGCTGAGGAGGAATCCGTCCCGGAGGCGATACCCGCTCTCGCATCCTCCCCGCCATCCACGTTGCCAACTGTACCCTTCGATGAAGGCCCCGAGCCGCGCATCAGCGTGGAGAATCAAAAGTCCGACGACAGTACGGAACAACGCCCGGCTGATAGCTGAAAGCTGAAAGCTGACGGCTGACCGCTGAAGGGTGAGTGTCAACATAGTGGGTGGGGCGGCGGGTGGCACGGTCGTGTCGGCCGTGAATACATGCGGCGGGTGGCACGGTCGTGTCGGTCGTGAATACATGCGAGCCGCACACGGCTGACACAGCCGTGCCACCCCCCATCAGTCCCCCGCCCCGTTCGCCGGCCCTGCCGGGCCGACGAAACGGGACGGGGCACCCTCGGCGGACTTCAGTCCGCGCGGCGCCGCGCGGGCTAAAGCCCGCGGCTCTTCATGACGTGTTTTAAGCCGTCGGAAGGCTCCCGCTCTGATTGCTGACCGCTGATCGCTGAAAGCTGACCGCTAGTCGCTGATTGCTGACCGCTTCGCGCATTGACCTCAACGGACGAGCGTGGTATCGAACGAGCATGACTCCGCGCGAAACGATTGCCATCATTGACTTCGGCAGCCAGTATTCTCAGCTTATCGCCCGCCGAGTGCGCGAGAATCACGTTTATAGCGAGTTGCTGCCCACCAGCACCTCGCCGCGGCAATTACGCGAAGCGGGTGTGAAGGGCATCATCCTGTCCGGCGGGCCGGCGAGTGTATATGAAGAGGGCGCGCCGAGTTGCAACCCGGGTATATTCGAGCTCGGCGTCCCGGTGCTCGGCATCTGCTACGGCATGCAGATCGCCTGTCAAATCCTCGGCGGCCAAGTGCAGGCCGGGCGGACGCGCGAGTACGGGCGCGTGCAGTTGAGCGTTCGCCGAGCCGAAGGCGTGCTGGCCCACACGCCGGCGAAAATCTCGGTCTGGATGAGCCACGGCGACGTTGTCATGGAGGTCGCCGACTGCTTCGAGAGCATCGCCGCCACCAGCACCTGCCCGGTCGCCGCCGTCCGGCACAAAACCCGGCCCGTCTTCGGCGTGCAGTTCCACCCCGAGGTAACACACACGCCCAACGGCGAGCAGATGATCCGCAACTTCGTCTATGACATCTGCGGCTGCCGCGGCGAATGGCGGGTTCAAAACGTCATCGAAACATCCGTGCAGGCCATCCGCGACCAGGTTGGCCCCGCCGACCGCGTGATCTGCGGGCTCTCCGGCGGCGTCGATAGCAGCGTCACCGCCGCCCTGGTGCAGCGGGCCATCGGCGAGCGGCTGGTGAACATCTTCGTCGACAACGGGCTCTGTCGGCGGCGCGAGGCGGAAATGGTCGAAATGACCTTCCGTGACCACTTCGGCATGGAGTTGCACGTGGTCGACGCCCGCGACCGCTTCCTGACCGGCCTGGCGGGCGTCAACGACCCGCAGGTAAAAAGACGGATCATCGGCCACGAGTTCATCGAGGTCTTCAAGCAGGAAGCGCGGCAGATTGAAGGCGCGCACTTCCTCGCCCAGGGCACCATCTACCCCGACGTGATCGAGTCCGGACACGGACCGGCCGGACCCGCCGCGGTCATCAAATTGCACCACAACGTCGGCGGCCTGCCGGCGGAGCTGGGCTTCGAGCTGGTCGAGCCGCTGCGGCAGCTTTTCAAAGACGAAGTGCGCTTGGTCGGCGAGGCCCTCGGCCTGCCGGAGGCCCTCGTCTGGCGGCACCCCTTCCCCGGCCCCGGCTTGGCGGTCCGCATCGCCGGCGAAGTGACCCCTGAGCGGCTCGAGCTGCTGCGCTCCGCGGACGAAATCCTGCTCGAAGAGCTCACCGCCGCCGGCTGGTACCGCAAGGTGGCCCAGGGCTTCGCTGTTCTGGTCCCGGTCGCCAGCGTCGGCGTCATGGGCGACGGGCGTTCGTACGAGGGCCAGAACCTCGTCGTGCTGCGGCTGGTCGAATCAAAAGACTTCATGACCGCCGACTGGATGCGGATCGACTATGGCGTCCTGGCAACCGTGAGCAACCGGATCATCAACGAGGTGTCCGGGATCAACCGCGTGGCGTACGACATATCGAGCAAGCCGCCGAGTACGATCGAATGGCAATAGAGCGGTCAGCTTTCAGCTTTCAGCGGTCAGCATTCAGCTTTCAGCGGTCAGCTTTCAGCTTTCAGCGGTCAGCTTTCAGCGGTCAGCATTTAGCTTTCAGCGGTCAGCATTCAGC
>JAGMDK010000242.1 GCA_023128695.1 Phycisphaerae bacterium | reverse complement strand
GGCACGGGGGCCGGCCGCTACATTAACCTCTTACTCGGTTTCAAGATCGCCTGCGCCGCCGGCGAATCCTTCATCGGCAAACTCGTGCGGTGGACGCCGTCGAAGGCTTCGAGCGCCCCGGCGACCGCTGGCGCGGTGGGTACCAGGCCGATCTCGCCGACGCCGCGGGCGCCGTAGGGCGTTTCGGGATCGGGCTCCTCGATGAAGATCGTCTCCACCTCCGGCATCTGGTGGGCGCGGAGGACATTGAGCGCTCTGACTGTATCCGTCTTGATCTGGCCACCCTCGACGACGAATTCCTCCGTCAAAGCGTACCCGAGCCCCATGTGGACCGCCCCTTCGATTTGCCCCTCCAGCAGCGTCGGGTTCATCACCTTGCCGACGTCATGGGCGGCGACCACCTTCTTGAGACTGCCGTCATCGTTGAGGATCACGACCTGCGTCGCGAAGCCGTAGGTCAGATGCGTCTTCGGATCGGGGACGTCGGACTCGAGCGCGGTCGTGTAAGTGCAGGCATAATCGCCGCGAAACTGACGCCCGACGAGATCGGCCAGGGTCCTGCCGGCGTCGAGCTCGGCGCGCAGTCGCCGGGCCGCCTGCATGACCGCCATCCCGCCGAGCACCGTGGCCCGGCTGGCCGTCGTCTGGCCGCAATCCACGTCCGCCGACGTGTCGGTCGTGGCCCGGAAGACTTCCGGCGGCAAGCCGGTCTCCTGGCAGGCGGTTTGAATGCAGATCGTGAAATAGCCCTGACCCATCTCGGTGAAGCCGGTCCGGATCGTCACGCGGTTCGGCGACTCGACCGTGAGCACTGCCTTGCCCAGGTCCGGCACTCCGTTACCGAGCCCGACGTTTTTGACGCCGCAAGCAATGCCGGCGTACATGTTGTTGCAATAGGCGTCTTTCACTGCTTGGAGCGTGCGTTTGAGCCCGAACGGCTTGTCGAGAATCTGTCCGGTGCAGAAGCGGTCGCCGACATCGAGCGCGTTTCGCCAGCGGATTTCCCAACCGTCGATGCCGACCTGCTGGGCGAGCCGATCCAGACACCGTTCGACGGCCAGCGCCGCCTGGCAGACGCCGAAGCCGCGCATCGCGCCGCAGGGCGGGTTGTTGGTATAGACCGAGAGCGATTCGATGTCGATGCTGGACACCTTGTACGGCCCGAGCGCGTGACCGGCGGTCCGCTCGAGCACCTTGGCGCCGACGGAAGCATACGCGCCCGTATCACCGATGATTCGTGCCCGAATACCGGTCAGGTGTCCGTCTGCGTCACAGCCGGCTTTGATCCGCATCTTGATCGGATGCCGTTTGGGGTGCAGCCGGAAGCTTTCGGACCTCGTTAGCGAGCATTTGACGGGTTGGCCGCACAGGGCCGCCGCGAGGGCCGTCTGCCCCTGGACGCTCAGGTCTTCCTTGCCGCCGAAGCCGCCGCCGTTGGAAACTAGCTCCACCTGCACGCGCTGCTGTTCCCAGCCGAGGATCGCGGCGATTTGGCGGCGATCGTCGAAGATACCCTGCGACTGGCTAAGCACCTTGAGCCGCGTGACGCTGCCGTCATCGTCCAACTCGGGGATTGCGAGGCACGCCTCGGGTTCAAGGAACATGTGCTCGACGCGTTGGGTAGTGTAAGTGTCTTCGGTGACATGCGCGGAGTGGTCCAGCGCTTCCTCGGCGTCGCCGCGGCGAATTGTAGTGCGTGATAGCAGATTGCCATTCGGATGAATCTTGGGTGCGTCCGGTTTGAGCGCGTCTTCCGGCGACGTGACGGGCGGGCGGACTTCATACTCGATTACAATCCGCTCGGCGGCGGTCCGGGCCGTGTCTACATTGTCGGCCACAACAATGGCGAGAATATCGCCGACGCAACGTGTTTCCTCGCCAACAGCCACCAGAATAGGCCAGTCCCGCTCAATCAAACCGACGTAGCGCTCGCCGGGCACGTCCTCGGCGGTGATGACCCGCTTAATCCCCTCGATCTCTAACGCCGGCGCCGGATCGATTGACTGCACCAACGCCCGCGGATGATCGCTGAACCGCAAGGCGGCGAAGAGCATGCCCGCGACCTGGATATCGTTCACGTAGCGGTGGTCGCCGAGCACAAGCTCGCGACCGCGAAAACGAGCGAGCCGGGTGCCGACCTGTCCGCTCGCGTCACCGGCCGGCAACTCCTCCCCACGCCGCAGGCGAGCATACAGTTGAATTGCGTCGATGATCTTTTTGTAGCCCGTGCAGCGACAAAGATGCGGGCGCAGGCCTTTCGCAATCTCGGCCCGGGACGGGTCCGGGTGCTGGTCGACCAGCGCCACCGCCCGCATCGCAAATCCCGGCGTGCAATAGCCGCACTGCACTCCACCGGCCCGCACGAAGGCGTCCGCCACCTGTTGCCGCGTCTGTTCCGGCAGTCCCTCGGCAGTGGTCACGGCGTGCCCGGCGACGCGGGCCGCTTTCATCGTGCACGACAGCTTCGGCTCCCCGTCAACGAGCACCGTGCAGCAGCCGCACGCCCCTTGCGGCGCGCAGCCGTTCTTGGGTGAAACGACGCCGAAATCATCACGCAAGACATCAAGCAATGTCCGCTTCGGGTCCACGTGGCAAGACACCGAATGACCGTTTAACACAAACGAGATTGTCTGACGCGCCGGCGTTGACATGGCCACATCGTCACCCTCAGATGATTGTTTTCAAAACGTTTACTTTAGTAACAGTTCACCCGTTTGCAACAAGCTCTCAGCTCTCAGCTTTCAGCGGTCAGCGGTCAGCCACTCGCGATGTAAGGCGAGCAGGTGCCTAGCCTTGACCATGTTCCCGCGCTGTTCTCAATAACACGTTATTTGTGACATTCGGTCGCCGGCGCTCGGTTTTTGGCTGATCGCTGATTGCTGACCGCTGAATGCTTACTATTTAATAATGGCATCCGACCCGGTGCAACCGACCTCGAAGCGTACCGTGATCTCGCTCACCGGACCGACAACTCCCTGCACGTTCACCGCCCGCAGCCGGAGCACGTTCGCGCCCTCCGCCAACCGCCATTCAAAGTGGTCTGCAACCCGCTGCCAGGAGCCGTCGTCGCCGGCCCGCTCAAGATGATCGAGTTCGGGCGTAAAGGACTCCAAGCTCACCAGCACCACCCCGGGCGCCACGGCCCGGAAGCGGGCGTTGACCGTGTTGATGTTAAAGTAGATGTCGGACTCGAATGAGGTCATCAGGCGCAGCTTGCCGTCCGCGACCGGGAGCTTCCTGGTATACTGGTCAACCCAATACACGCGCCTCCGCCACATCGAATGTACGTCCTCGATCCCGCTTCGGCCCTGCTCGGGGTGATCGTTCACCATGGATACGTTGAACGTCGTGTACTGCCCGAGTTGCTCCCGCGGGTCTCTCTGTACTTCAGGATCCAGCCGCACCGTTTCAATCTCGTCCAGCCTTGATTCACACACCAGGTTATGAAGCTCCAGAGCATTCAACGGCGCGCCGTCGCGACGGTAGTAACAACCATTAAAAGGATCCAGCACGACCCACTTGACATAGTCATTACTCCATACTTCCAGCACTTCATGACTCTCCAGACCCACGTAGCGGGCCTGGTATCCCAGACTGATCAAACTCTGGACAAGCACTTGCGCATATTGACCGCAGAAGGCCTTCGTCTCCCCTTTTCGGGTCATGTCTAGTATTTCGAGGGCATTGAAGCGCGGATACGGGTTCGGAACACCTGCGGGCAACTGCGCCCGCACCCACACCAGCAAGGCCCGGAATCGATCGAACTCGCTCTCCACGCCGGACACAACTGTATCCAGACCTTCGCGTCGTCGCAGGGCCTGCATGAGCGGGCTGGTGCTCTTCATATAGCGAAAACGGAACCGGCTCCCCCCCGTCGGCAGCAGCTTGTTTTCGACGATCGAGATTCCATACCCTTCCTTGATGACCTGCTCACGCTCCTGGATGTGATCGACATCGTCGTCGCGCGACTTCATCCCGGCCCGGAACAAATCGTCGATGGTTTGTTGCTCCGGCCGCCCACTCCCGACGACCACGCGGATGGCCTGACCGGGCTCGGCCTCGAGTGGCACGGTCCGCGTCGTGCCGGTGATATTATTGTGCCATTCGAGAGCAACGGAGGTGTGCTCCGGCACAACGAATCCGTCTTCAAGCAAAGTCGGCCGTCCCGGCCAGGAAAGGTACACCACGGACATGATGGTCATCGGCAACAGCGCGAGCGCCAGCAGGAGCAACACGGACCGCCAATGTAGTTGCCGGTTGAATAGCCCTTCCGCGGTCTTCTTCTGCTCTTTCGTCATCGCATGCGGCTCCGAGGGGCTCTCCTCGTTTACCTGGGAGAATGCCTCTCTGACTCGTCGACGCCGCGCAGGTTCGCGTGACGACGAATTGACCAGGAGATTGTAAGCGTTTTCTCCGACCTGGGTGGCACCGGCTTCCAGCCGGTGATTCGGCCGGTACATTCAAGGTGATAAGGTAACAAAGTGATAAGGGGGCGGTACCCGGAGCGTTCTAGCCAACCCAGACCACCTTGCGACCGCCATACCTTATCACCTTATCACCTTATCACTTTATCACCCTACGGCCGGGACGGAGCCCGGCCGCTACATTTGGCGGAGTCGCCGGAATGACGGCGGCCGAAACGACACCCGAGCCCGCCCCATATGAATGACCCCAATCCGCCTGGTATAACACCAGGGCCATCGCATTCTCCAGAATTCGGCCCTCTCTCAGGGTGGGCGAGGTTCCTGCCGAGCCAGGCGCCGCGGCTCAGCAGGAGCTTCGCCCTCCCTTCCGAGGAGCTTCGCCCTCCCTTCCGAGGAGCTTCGCTCTCCCTTCCGCACGCCCGGCACCGACAGCGCGTTGCACGCCGGTATCCCCAGGCATACTATTCGCTCTTTGCACACGGAACGGAGACGAGACGCATGCCTAAGCGATACTTGGTGACAGCCGCGTTGCCCTATTCCAATAACCGTTTGCACGTCGGGCACATTGCCGGTGCGTATCTACCCGCCGACTGCTATGTGCGTTATCTACGCGCCTGTGGGCACGAGGTCCGCTTCATCTGCGGGAGCGACGACAACGGGGTGGCGATCGAGATTTCGGCCCTGCGAGAGAACAGCACCCCACAAGATATCGCCGGCCACTTCCATCAGCGTCAGAAATCCGACTTCGCCGGGCTGCTGATCGATTTCGACATATACGGCGGCACGCACCACCCCGACTACCTGGAGCTGCACGAGCGTCTCAGCCAGGAATTCTTCACACGGATTCACGAGCGCGGCTATTTCACCAAACGCCGCACGAAGCAGCTCTACGATCCGCAAGCCGGGCGGTTTCTACCGGATCGCTTTGTGCGTGGCACGTGCCACTTCTGCGGCTTCGACCGCGCCACGGGTGACCAGTGCGAGCACTGCGGCCAGATGATCGAGCCGCTGCTGCTGAAGAATCCGATCAGTGTGATCACCGATCAGCCGGCCGAGGTCCGCGACACGACCCACTGGTACTTGCAGCTCAACAGTTTTCAAAGGCCGCTCAAGGAGTGGCTGGAGTCGAAGCAGGGGCAGTGGCGGCCGAGCGTGCTGAATTTCGCGCTGGGTCAGATCAAGCAGGGCCTGCCCGAGCGCTCGATGACCCGTGACATCTCCTGGGGCGTGCCGGTGCCGTTGGACGACCCTGACGCGCGGGGCAAGGTGCTGTACGTCTGGTTCGACGCCCCGATCGGCTACATGTCGTTCACCGCCGCCTGGTGTGCCGAGCATGAAGGTGACTGGAAAGCCTATGAGCAGTGGTGGTCCGATCCCCAGACGACGATCATCCACTTCATCGGCGAAGATAACACCGTCTTCCACGCCCTGACGTGGCCGGCGATGCTGATGGCCGACGGCCGACACCAACTGCCCACCGCCGTGGTCGCCAACAACTATCTGAACCAGAAGGTCGCGGGCGTGACGCGGAAGATCAGCAAGAGCACCACTCCGCCGGACGCGCCGGTGTGGATCGAGGAATACCTCAAGAAGGGGCTCGACCCAGACGCGCTGCGCTACTATCTGACGGCCCAGGCCCCGGAGACGGCTCGGGCCGATTTCGACCCCGACGAGTTCGTCGCCCGCAACAACGGCGAATTAGTGGCGGCGCTTGGGAATTTCGTGAACCGCACGCTCACGTTTGCGGCCAAGTATTTCGACGGCAAGGTCCCGGACGCCGCTGCCCGGACCAATGTTGACCGGGCCCATCTCGCCCAGTCTGAAGAGGCGCTAACGAAGGTGGGGGCCTGTCTGGATGGGCACCGGTTCCGGGCCGGGCTGGAAGAGCTGATGGCTTACGCCCGCTTGTGCAACGAGTACTTCAGCACCCGGGCGCCGTGGGCGTCACGCAAGGATAATCTGGCCGATTGTGGGGCCGCGATCGCTACGTGTATCCATGCCATTCACTATTTGGGGATTATGGCGTGGCCGTTCATGCCGGGCTCTGCACGCAAGCTACTGAGTCAGTTGGGTCTTCCTGAGGAGCCGATCCGCTGGGAGCCGCCGCCGCCGCCGCAAACGGGCGCCGCGCTCGGCGAGCCGGCGATTCTCTTCACGAAACTCGAGTCCGGTGCTCTGGAGTAAAGCAGGGCACGCTCCCGTCACATAATTCTATAATCTATCCCATTAACCCCCTCTCTGAGAGGAGGGAGGGGAGACCGGGTAATCAACCGGTCTTCCCTACCCCTATCCCGGCTACCCGGCTCAGCATCATGAACGCAAGGCCGGTTCCCGGTAGATGACTTTCCCGAAGCGCCGTACATGCTCGCGGGAAAAGGCCGCTTCGAACTTGTCCACCCAGACAACCGCCTTCTTCGCCTTGCACACAAGTTCAAGCAGTCTGCCTTCTGGCCTTGGTGAAACGACCACGACCATCTTGTTCTTGACGTTGCAGCAGAGTTCCTTGACAAAAGGATGATTGTTCGCATCCGAGTCAGGGAGCGAGTATCCCGCGATGACGAGGCAGAGGCAAGGGTGGGTTGGACACCTAGGATCAGTCGGCGAAGAACATATCGAACACGTGATGAAGCAATCCGGGCAAAGTGGTTACTTCGCCCGGCTGTGTGCCACTGCTCTGTGAGCAGTGTTGATCCAATACTCGTGGATCAATAGGTACGCACTGCTCACAGAGCAGTGCCAGGGCCATTGTCGGCCCAAGAAGACACTGCTCAAGAGCAGTGGCACATACAACGCCGATGTCCGGGCTTATTGGCAAGCGGTTTTCAACACGCTTACCGAATGGGCTGTCGTTTTTCACGTGCGTTGGACCACGCCGGTCCCCGACGATAGAATGCGTCCTCCCCCAACAGGAGGAAGCGCACACGTGGAACTCGACGGCGTCTTCATGGACATGTACGGCACTATCACCACCGGCGATCGGGCCGCCGTCGAAGCGACGTGCCGCGAGATCGTCAAGGATACCGGCGTCAAGCTTTCGGCTCATGAGCTCAGCATCACCTGGGGCGAGCGCTTCTTCCACGCCATGGACTTCCACAACAACGACGGCTTCCTGAACCTGTTCGACCTCGAGGCCCAGACGCTGATTGAAACGATGGCCGCGCTCGGCGTCGAGATCGATCCGGCCCCGTATGTCTCGCGCCTGTCCGCGTACTGGCAGAACCCGCCGTTGCAGCCGGAGGTCAAGGAGTTCCTGTCCGCGTTTCGCCCGCCGATCTGTATCGTCTCGAATGCCGACCGGGCGGATGTCGAGGCGGCGCTCGCGCTGCACGACATTCGCGTGGCCGGCCTGGTCACGTCCGAGGACGCCCGCTCGTACAAGCCGGATCGGACGATCTTCGAGGACGCCTTGCGGCTGACGAGTTGGCGGCGCGAGCGCGTCCTGCACGTGGGCGATTCGCTGCACAGCGACGTCGGCGGCGCGTTGCTCGCCGGCCTGCGCAGCGTCTGGATCAACCGCGCGCATCGCATCCACGACATCGGCCACATCGATACCCACAAGCCGGATTACGAATGCGACGATCTGATGGGATTGAAGAGCCTGGCTGAAAGCTGAGTGCTGACCGCTGAAAGCTGAGTACTTATTCCATCGCTTTTGGCCATGGGGGCGATATGCGGGTTGCCGCTGACCACAGGGGCGAGGGGAAGCGGACGGCAAGCTTATTCACCAGCGTAGGCCGCACGACGACGATCAATTGCTGCCGGGGCGTGCATTCTTTGAGGGCCAATTCTAACGCCGGAGCCCAGCCGCCGCCCTCGAACTCCCAGGGGCCCACTTCGTCGATCGCGATGACATCGAAGCGGTCTCGGACGGAGGCCACGATGGCGTCCGTTCCCGCGGCGATAGCGGTCTTATCAAACTGGTAGCGACCGACGGTGGGACTAAGGCCGGGGGTGACTATCACCCGGGCCAGCGGTCGCCGCTCGTTATTTCGCAGGTCGATCAGGTCATAGCCGACGCGCTGCTCGTTCTCGAACACAGCCGGCGAGACAATGCCGCCGACGGACCGTCCGCGGGCCTTCAACTTGGCCACCTGTTCGCGCAGGAATGTCGTCTTCCCCCCACCCTGTGCGGCACTAATAATCGTCACGCTCATACAGGACTGCTATGCTACCAATAAAAATTGGCTCTCCGGGCAAAAAACCTAGTTGCCAAATTGCGTGACCCATGATACACTCCTTTCCATCCTGAGGCACGTCGGCGCTGAGCACGTTAGCCGACAGCGAGAATGCCTGCGGTTTTTTTTTCGAGAGCGATATGTTTTGGCGTGCATATCGACAGGCCAGTCATCGGTGGACTGCCGGCGTGGGCTTCACCCTGATCGAGGTGCTGGTCGTCGTCGCCATCATTTCCATCTTGCTGAGCATCTTGTTGCCCTCGCTCCGGGCCGCCCGGGACCAGGCAAAATGCGTGGTCTGTGCCGCCCGGCTGAAACAATGGGGCTTGGCTTTCGAATGTTACGCCGCTGCTAACAAGGGCGTCATTCCACATTGTGACGGACTCGACCGGGAGGACCCGGACCCCAACAACCCCGACGTCATCCCGCCGTACGCTATGCCCTGGACCGTGGCTAATTGGCATGGTTGGGTGGATTTGTTGCCGCCGATGATCGACTACCAAGCCTGGCGCTACTACAAAAAATGGGAGCACCCACGGGAGAATACCTTCTATCAGTGCCCCATGGCACGCCCGGTGGGTGATTCCGATTACATCCGCGAACGTCAGAAGTACGGCTACTTCAGCTACGCGATGAACTCCTGCCTGGAGCTGGATGAAAGCACGTGGCCGCCGCCCGGAGGAACGGACTATCCGATGCCTTCGTTCCTGGACACGGCCCGGATCTTCTGCCCCCAGCGGGTCGTGCTCCTGTTTGACCAACTGCTCGATCCCAATAAAGGCTACGGCGGGTCCACACCTTGTGATGACCCCGGCCAGCATTGCGGCAGCTATCCGATCGCTTTTTCGGCGCGACACGCGCGCGGCGGGAGCAAGCTGGGCGGGAACATCCTGTTTTGCGATGGCCATGTGGCTTGGCAAAGAACCGTCTGGAAACCTGAATGGGACGACTGGAACATCGGCCTCCAGCAAGGACCGCCGCGGAACGATCCGAACTGGTATCCCTACCCGGTCGACCGTGCGCCGTAGGGGAACGAGAGGATAAGCGTCGCAGATGACGGAACTCACAAGGACGAAGCGGCTGATGTTTGAGATTGGATTTTGCGTGCAGGGAAACACCCTGGGCCTGTTCAGGTGTGATCCGGTTGGAAAGGAGAACGCATGTTTGTATCGGCAATGAAAGTGGCCGGCGGGTTGCTGCCGGCCACTTTCCTGGCGGTAGTGGTACCGCTCTCTATGGCTCAGCCGCTGACAATCCATGAAATTCAATATACTGATGCCGACGACGGCGCCAGCCCCTACAACGGTCAGGTCGTCGATTGTGTGGGTGGGATCGTGGTTGCCAAGTATCTCGGCTGGCGGCCGCGACTGATCCTCCAAGACCCGCTTTATCCGCTCGGCTGGGATTACCGCGACGGCTGGTGCGCGATCCAGGTCAAGGACTGGACGTACGACCACGTATTGTGGGACAACGTGCGGATCGGCGACTGGGTTGAGTTCACCAATGTGCAGGTTGAAGACTTCCGAGGAACCACCTTCCTGCAATGGATGACGCCCCTCAATCCGACCTTCAACATCGTCAGTGAAGGGAATCCGCTCCCGCCACACGTGATCGTTGCCGTAAGCGATACCCCCGCTCCCCTCTATGATCCGGGGCCAGGCACCTGGTTTGTCGAGCATCATGAGGCCGAGCGGTTTGAGTCGATGCGTCTGATCGTGCGGGACGTCATGGTGACGGCGATGGACCTGGGCAAGGCTGATGACAACTACAACCTCCAGAATCCCCAGGGTGAAAGCTGCTGGGCGTCGGATTACATGAACGTCAACGCAGTGGGTGACTACCACCCCTTTGTGACGCTGGACCAGCACTTCTGCGCGGTCGCGGGCGTCTTCGAGCAGTACACCAAGCTATCCATCGACTTTGACTACTATCAACTGCTCACGCAGAACACCGTTGATCTCGCGCTTTGCGGGGACGGGAACAGTGACGGGCTGGTTGCCCCCGACGACTGGCCGCGCTGCGAGGAGTGCTTGCTCGGCCCCCAGTGCGGCGAGGCCCCCGAGGGCTGCAACCCGCCGGCCTGGACGTGGGAGCCGTGGAGCCTGCCCGTCCAGCACTGCTTAATGATGGATTTCGACTACGACGGCGACATGGACCTGCTTGATTTCGCCGAATTGCAAACCATCGTTGGTACCCCCTGACCGGGGACGAAATGAAGGAGTTGTCACCTGATGAATACCCGGCTGTTGCGGCGGACTGTTAAAGGCGTACTGCTGGCAACGGCGGTAAGCCTGCTCATGTTGAGTGGATGCAACCAGGGCGTGGACGCCGTCTCCGGCGCGACCCCGCGCAAGCCGCGCCCCGTCATCGCAACCGAAAACTACACGCTCGAATTGACCGGCGTCGGCCTCGGTCGGCCCGCTGCTTATTCGTTCGAGCAACTGAGTCAGATGGAGGTGATCCGGCTTGATAACGTGCTTATGCAAAAGAGCCACGGGCCGGACGAGATGACCAGTTGGCGGGGTCCGGCCTTGGAAACACTCCTGAAGGCCGCCGAGATAAAGCCCGGCCCCATGTACCTGACTCTGGAAGCTATGGACGGTTACAAGCTCCGCTGCACCCGCCTGGAGTTGGACTCGGCCATTATTGCCTTGCAGGATGGTCAGGGACGCCGCCTCTCTCAACTCGACAACACAACCCCCCTGCGGCTGGTGCCGCCGAAGTTAACGGGCAACTATTGGATCAGTAACCTCGTGCGTATCATCGTCGAGCCTGTCGGCGATATCGAGGGATTACCATGAATTCAACCCGCGGCCACTTTTTCACTGTCCACGAACTGCTGATCATGGCCGTCCTGGCCGCGCTCGGCGGGGCGCTCAGCACCGTTGTGAGTATGGCCGGACAGGCCGTCCATGCCGCGGTGGGGATTCCCGGCGGGCTCCAGTTCTTGGCGGGCATTCACGTCCTACCGCTCGTGCTGGCCTTGGGATTGATCCGCAAGCCGGGCGCCGCGACGGTCGCCGGCCTGCTCAAAGGACCGGTGGAACTGCTCTCCGGAAACCCCCATGGGCTCTGGGTCGTGCTCTACGGCGTCCTGGCTGGTCTCGCGATCGATCTGATCTGGCTGCTGCTGGCCCGTCGCCATCACCCGGCGATCTTTATGTTCGCGGGTGGCGCAGGCTCGGCAACGAACCTCCTGGTCGCCAAGCTGGCCATGTCGCTGCCGAACGATCCACGGGTAACTATTGGATTGTTCGTGCTGGCCGGGGTGGCTTTCATCAGCGGGGCGCTGCTGGGGGGGGCGTTGGGATGGTATCTGCTTCAAGCCCTGTACCGCGCCGGGGTCGCCGGTGCGCAGCGGCCGGGGACTCCGCTCCCGGCGGGGCGTCGAGCTTGGGCGGTGGTGGGAGTGCTGGGCGCGGCGCTCATGCTGATGGGGATCATTGGCTACGTGAGTCAGACGCGCCGCGGTGACGGAGCACTGGCTGACAAACCGGTGTCACGGAACATCTCACACGGTACCATGACACCGAAATGATTCGCTGCGAGCAATTCAGTTGGACGTTCGCGGATGCCCCGGCGGCGGCGCTGCGGGACATCACCTTGCCCATTGGCCGCGGGGAGTTCGTGGCCGTCGCCGGACCGAGCGGGTCGGGCAAAACAACCCTGGCCCTGGCGATGTGCGGGCTGCTAATCGGACGCTATGCCGGCGAGGCCCGCGGCAGCGTGCAAGTTGACGACCGTGATGTCGCCACCACCCCGCTGCACGAGATCTCCGAAACCATCGGACTCGTGCAGCAGAACCCGGAGACTCACTTCGCGACGCTGGCGGTGAGCGACGAAATCGCTTTCGGGATGGAAAACCGCTGTCTGGCACGCGAGGAAATCCGCCGCTGTAGTGACGAGGTGATGCAATTGCTGTCGATCACCCACCTCCGCGAGCGCAGCCTGACAACCCTGTCCGGCGGCGAAAAGCAGCGCGTCGCGGTGGCCTCGGTGGTGGCCGGCAAACCCGCCGTCCTGGTCCTCGATGAGCCGACCGCCAGTCTCGATCCGGAGGCTTCCCGCGCCCTGTTCGCCGCCCTGGCGGACCTCTGTCGGCGGACCGAGCTGACCGTGGTGATCATCGAGCACAAGCTGGCCCAACTCTTGCCGCTCAAGCCGCGCCTGATCTGCCTCGAGGCCGGGCGGGTGGTCCTGGACGCGCCCGACGGTGCGCGCGTCGAGGCGTGCCCAGCCTGGCTGGCCGGCCCCGGACCGATTAGTGAGGTAGCGCCCGCCGCCGCCGTCAACGCCCCAGATTTCACACGGGCCGAACCACTCGTGGACGTGTCCGAACTGACGGTCAAGGTAGACGGCAACACGATCCTGGACAAAGTCTCCTTGAAAGTTCACTCCGGCGAGGTGCTCGCCATCCTAGGCCCCAACGGCGGCGGCAAATCGACGCTACTGCACTGCCTGCTCGGGCTGCTCACGCCGACTCACGGGACGATCCGCGTCTGCGACGTAGCGGTCTCGCCGGCCGCGGTTTCCCGGCTGGCCGAGCGGGTCGGGATGGTATTCCAGAATGCCGATCATCAGTTGGTGGCCGACACCGTTTGGAGCGAGGCCCTCTTTGGAGCCCACAACCTCAATCTGCTCGAGCAGACGACCGAACAGGAGGCGGCCCGGCTGCTCGCACGGGCCGGGTTGCAGGATCGCACGGAGGACCACCCGCATCGGCTGAGCTGGGGCGAGAAACGCCGGCTCAACCTGATCTCTGCCATGCTCCACAACCCCCGGCTGTTGTTGCTCGACGAGCCGTTCGCCGGGCAGGACTGGGAAAACGTGCGCTTCCTGCTCGAAACCATCCGCCGCGTGCTCGATCGGCCGCCGGACCAGCGCCGGCCCCAGCGGCGGGGCGCCTGCCTGATGGTAACGCACGACCCGCGTATTGTGCAGCGCGGTTGCACCCGCGTCTTATTCGTTTCGCAGGGACGTATTGCCGTTGATGTCCCCGTCTCGCAAGCCTTCGAGCGTTTGTCGGAGTTAGGATACAAAGCATATGTGCCATAGAGCGATCAGCACTCAGCTTTCAGCGGTCAGCTTTCAGCGAGAGGGATGGCAGACAAGCGCGCGAATGAAAGCCGATAGCTGACCGCTGAAAGCTGACCGCTGATAGCTGAATGCTAAAAACTGAGTGCTCCTCAATGACTTTTCAACCCGGCCAATCACTGGTGCATCGGCTCCACCCGGTCGTCAAGCTGGCGTGGCTGCTGTGGGTGACGGTAGCGGTCTTCGTGTTCGACTCGGCGGCCCTGCCGTTGCTGGCCCTCGGCGGTGCCGTGGGATTGCTCTGGCTGGCGGGAGTTGCGCCGTGGCGCATCCCCGGCGTGCGCCTGTGGCTGACCCTGGGGTTTCTGATTCTGGCCATTCAGGTGGCGGTGGCCCGCGACGGCGATACGGTGCTCGGGCCGGTGACAACGACGGGGTTGCTCGCCGGGCTGCGAGCCGTGGGACGCCTGTTGGCGGTGCTTCTGATGAGCGTCTTGTTCGTGACGACGACCGAACCATTTGCGCTCGCTTGCGCACTGATGAAGATCGGCTTGCCTTATCGCTGGGGCTTTGCTCTGGTAACCGCCCTGCGCCTGGCGCCGGTCTTCCGACTCGAGGCTCATCACGTCTATCGGGCCCAGTTGGTGCGCGGGGTGGCCTACGACGTCGCCGGCCCACGCCGCTGGTGGCTGATCCTGCACCGCCTCTGCCTGCCGCTGCTGGTCTCGGCGCTGCGGACGGCCCATTCGCTGTCCTTGTCGATGGAAGGCCGCGCGTTTGGGCTGCACCCGCGCAGAACGTACTTGCGCGAGGTCTCCGCCGGCCCGCTCGACGTTGTGGCGGGCGCCCTGCTGGCGGCGTCGCTCCTCGCGGCGGTGTGGTACGGGCTCACGACGGTCTAATCCGAAGTTGTAAGAGTTCAGCCGTTTGCAACAAGCTATCAGCAATCAGCTTTCAGC
>JAGMDK010000241.1 GCA_023128695.1 Phycisphaerae bacterium | reverse complement strand
TATCATGTAAAACCCCATACCAGGGGCGACGGAAGTGCCCACTCGTGGAAGCTCATTCTGAACGCAACACTCAGGCCCACGTTTCCGTCGCCCCCTTCGGGGGCTCGCGGGGACTCGCCTCAACAACCCAGGGCTCGCTGCGCTTCGCCCTGGGCTGTATTCCGTCGTCCCCTTCGGGGACTCATCCTTCCTCCTTTTCCCCCGAGCCGCAATCCTCAATCCCCGATCCGCAATCCGCAATCTGCAATCCTCTTTGGTTGCGGCCGAAGGCCGCGCCAAGAACTTGCGATTGCATCATGGAGACCAGAACAATGAACCACGTATGCTTCTCACGCGCTACCCGATCTGTCCTTTGGCTGCCAGTTCTCATCGGCCTCACGCCCCTCGTCTGGGCCGCGCCGCCGAAGGTTATCAAGGCCGTGCCCGACAACGGCGAGACCAAGGTGGACCCCGACCTGCGCTTCATCCGCGTCGAGTTCGATCAAGACATGACGGAGGGCAGCCACTCCTGGGTTAGCGGCGGCGAGAGCTTTCCGAAAACGCGTACTCTGCCGTACTGGGAGGGCCCGCGCAGCGCAGTGCTGCCCGTTGAACTGGAGCCTGAGCACGACTATTGGCTCAGCATAAACAGCCACACGTACGGCAACTTCCAGAGCAAAACCGGCGGCTCGGCCCGCCCATATCCGATCGCTTTCCGCACCGGCCCCGCTAAGCCCGGACGCGACCTGGCGGCCATCATCGCCGCGGAAAATAAGGCCTCCGGGCCTGTCTTGCGGCGGACGATTGAGCGATATTACTCCTATCTCGAAGTGCGTAAAGTCGACTGGGACAAGGCCTTCACCGAATTTACACCGCGGCTGGAAGCGGCCGGCACGCCGGAGCAATTCGCCAAACAGGCCGGTCGCCTGCTGGCGAAAGCCGAAGATGTTCATATCTCGCTGAAGTACGGCCGGTTCAGTTTTCCATCGTACGTGCGCGAGGTGCCCCCTAATTGCAACAAGCAGACCTTGCGGGGGGTGATTCCGAACTGGAAGAAACGCAGTCGCCCCGTGGCCACCGGGCGGTTCGAAGACGGCCTCGGCTATATCGTGATCGCCTCTTGGGAACGCAAGTACGCGGAGGATCTCAAGGTACTGTATCAGGCCCTGGAGCAATTGAGCGACACGAGGGCCCTGATCATCGACGTGCGGCTGAACGCCGGCGGCGACGAAGCGCTGGCGCAGGCATTCGCCGGCTGTTTCATCGACAAGCCGGTCGTGTACGCCCAGCAGGTGTACCGGCAGCCGGACGCGCCGGGCGGATTCAGCCCGCCGCAACAGCGTGTGCTCCAGCCGACCAAGGGCAAACCGCGCTACCGCGGCCGGGTGGCCGTTCTGATGGGGCGGCACAACATGAGCAGTTGCGAGGGCTTTCTGCTCATGATGAAGCAGGTCCCGGGCTGCCAACTGGTCGGCGAGCAAACCTACGGCAGTTCCGGCAACCCCCAGCCGCACGGCCTGCCGAACGGCGTGAAGGTCTTCCTGCCGTCCTGGAAGGCCATGACGCCGGACGGCGTGTTCTTCGAGGGGATCGGCCTCGCGGCCGACGTTCCGGTGAAAGCAAGACCCCAGGACTTTGAGAAAGGCGACCCGGTGCTCGAGGCGGCGCTTCAGCTCCTCCGCGAGCACGAGTCCGGAAACAGCCGGCCCCACAGCGCTCGGCGGTGAATTAGCGGGTTGGTGCGGCAAGCCGCACACTACGTTCTACTCGGCGGTGAAGCGGGTTGGTGCGGCAAGCCGCACACTACGTTCTTACCACCCCGAGGCGTCGTCGCCGAGCAGTTGGTCGATCCGCCGCTCGATGATCGGGCCGCGTTCGCGCTCGCGGCGTTCGAGCTGGTGCTGCATCCGTTCCACCATTTCGCGCAGCTTGTGAAGCTCGTGTTCGATCCGCTCCAACTCAACCCGGCGCAGCTCCGAGCGGACGTTAAATTGCTCGTTGACCGCCTGAGTCAACTCGTCTCGAACACGTTCGCGCTCTTCAGGAGGAAAGCCGCGTTCCCGCATCTCGCGCAGACGATCAGCCAATTCGTGTGAACGCCGCTCGTGTTGTTCGTGCCGCTCTTCGAGTTCTCGCACCCTGGCGTGCATTTCCGCCTCGGGTCCCTGGGGCCCGCGCTCCGGCCGGCCAAAGGGTCTCGGACCCGGGCTCTTCGGCCGCGGCCCTGGCCCCGCGTGTTTGGGCCCCCGGCCCGGACCCCCCGGCGGTGCTCCTGGGCGGCTCTCGGCCTCGTTCAGGGCATCCTCCAGACGGAACATCAAGGCCTCCACCACCACGTCTTGGAAGCGCTCGGGTGACTGCCGCGCCAAGCGTCGGAGACGCTTGGCCAACTCCGGTCGCCGCTCGCCGATCAGACGCAGCAACGGCTCAATCGGCGGTCCGGGGGGGCGCGGGGCACCGGGCGGACGCAGCTCCTCGCCGGGAGGCCGACTCGCGGAACGATCGCCCTCTTTCGGCGGAGGCGGAGGGGGCTGCTCGCCCTCCGGCTTCTCCACTCCCGGTACCGGCGGCTGATCCGGGGGCGGAGTTTGCGGCGGTTGTTGCTGCTCAGCCGAAACGAGAATGAAGGGTGCTTCCCGGTCCGCCGCGGACGGCTCCACCGGTTCACGCCATTCCTGCGCCACGCACGAAACAGTCCCGGGAACCAACAACAATAACAGCAGACAAGTGATGGCCACTCTCACTGTTATCACGTCCCCACGTCCCCACGTTCCCACGTTCCCACGTTCCCACCTACCAGTAAACAAGTGATGGTCGTTTTCATTGCTATGCTCCAAAGATGGGGTTCATTGACAATTCATTTGCACTTCCGCACGCGACACGCACGCTGCGCGGCCGGACGCCCGAGGTCTCCGCCTCGCCGGCGGGCACATCCCAATCGTCTTCCGGGTCCCAGGGCAACACCGTGTGGGCGTCCGGGTCACGCTCGATGGTCCGCGCGATGTCATCCACCTTCGCCGACAAGTACTCGACCGAACCGCTCGGAAAGAAGGAGCCCGGGTCGGATACTCGCTCGATCTTCCGGGCCACGTCGTCAACTCTCGCCGTTAAGTCATCAACCGAGCTCTCGACCGAACCCTCCCAGCGCAAGAGCCCCTGGGCAGCCACGATCGCCGCCGCGTCTGCCTCTGACAGCTCGATGCTAGGTGCTTGCCCCGGGCTCAGCAGTGCCGCCAGCAGGCAGGCTGCCGCCGCCGTGCAAATCAGGCGCGACGGCAAAGACCACACGGCCGGCCGCCGGGCGATTTCCGCGTCCAGCCGCACGCGAATATCGTCCTCTAGCCGTCTTGGCAGCGGCTCAGGCAGCAGGGCTATTCGCAGGGCTTCGACCACTTCGCGCGCTTCCTCGCTCGTCTCGCGGCACCTGGGGCACCGCGCGAGATGGGAGCTCAACCCGGCCGACGGCTCAGCCACGTCGCCGTATGTAAGCCGGAGCAGTTCGTCGTGAACCGCCAGGCACTCGTTTTTCAAGCGCTCCGCGTTCATGGGCGCACACCCAATGTTTCTCGCAGCCGTCCGACCGCCGCGTGCATGCGCGACAACGCGGTGCCGAGCGGGATGTGCAGCAACTCGGCGATCTGCTCGAATTTCAACCCGCCGGAAAACCGCAAGACGACCACCTCCCGCAGGTTCTCCGGCAAGCCGGCGACGGCGGCCCGCAAGGCCTGGGTTTGCTCGTCGCCGACGATCATCCGGCTCGGCTCGGAGATGGGGGCCGGGTTCTGCTGGAGACGCTCGTGGGGCAGCGAGATGGGACGTTGGCGTCGAAAACCGTCGCGGCAAAGGTTGCGGGCGATCGTCAGCACGTACAGGTCCCGCCGGTTGCTGGCCTGCAACGCGGTAATGTTTCTCGCTGCTCGGCAGAAGGTCTCAGCCACGATATCCTCGGCGTCGTGCTCGTTTCCATAAACTCGGCGGATGTACGCCAGGAGCCGCGGACCCAGTTCGCGGACCAACTCGTCGAGCAACCCGCGCTCCGCGCTCGTCAACGAACCGCGAACTCTCGATCGCACACCCATCATTTTTCCATTGTAGAAGACGCGGCTGGCACGAGATTATTGTCTGCCGTCGTGGGTGCGAGAAAGGATTCTCGCACCAGCGTCGAAAGGATTCTCGCACCAGCGTCATTACACATCTTGCTTACTCTTCGTGTTCTTCGTGCTCTTCGTAGTTGGAAATTGAACCACGAAGAGCACGAAGGACACGAAGTGGTGGGCCACCCACCCGTCAATTGACGGGCTGGTGGATTATCAACCGGCCTGCGTTTGTAGTCCCAACGGTTCGGCTGCCGCCTGCAAGGCCTGCACACAGTGCCGGATATGCTCGTCAAGCGGCAGCCCGATTAACTCCACACCGGCGTAAATGTCCTCGCGTGATACCGCCGCCGCGAACGAGGGGGCTTTCAGCTTTTTCTTGACACTCTTGGGTTCGAGCCCCTCCAGCCGATTAGGACGCACGAGCGCGCAGGCGACGAGGAACCCGCACAGCTCATCGGCCGCGAAGAGCACCTTGCGGATGGGCCGATCGCGGGGGCACTCCTCCAGGTTCCAGGGGACGTGCGAGAGCATGGCTCCAATAACCTCCTCGTCCACACCCTTGTCGCGCAATATCCGCGCCCCCTGCCGCGTATGTTCCGGCTCGCTCGGCCAGCGTTCGTAGTCAAAGTCGTGCAGCAGACCGGCCAGGCCCCAGGCCTCCTCGTCCTCGTTAAAGTGCCGCGCGTAGTGCCGCATGGCGGCCTCGACGGCCAGGCCATGCTTGCGTAGCGAGTCGGTGGGGGTGTACTCGCACAAGAGTCGCCAGGCTTCTTCGCGGGTCATAAGCGGCTCCCACAGTGAAAAAGGGGATTGTTATGGATAAAGCTGGGCCGCGGGGATATGGCCGCGGACGCGCGCCAGCATTTGATTGGCCTGTTGGTACGAATCGTAGCGGCCGACGAGCACGATGTGGTAGAGTTGATTGTTTCTTGTCTCGCGTCGCACGTACGCCGGCAGATTACCTCCCCGCAGCTCTTCCACCAGACGCTCGGCACCGGCCGGCTGCGAAAACACCCCGGCCTGCACGGCGAAGTGATCCGCCTGGAGTTGCAGGCGTCGGCCGGCGCGGTCGGCGTAGGCCCCGCGCGGAAACACGCTCACGATCCGGCGATACGGCACCAGGGCCTCACCCCAGCGGCCCGCGCGTTCATAACACAGGCCGAGCCGATAAAGCAAGGCGTCCATCGGAGCAACGGTAGGCATCTTCTCGACGGCGTGCGTGAACGCCTGGGCGCCGGCGGTCCAATTCTGATCCTCAAAGTACAGCACCCCGAGCACCGCGTAGGCCCGCCACGTGATTTCCGGGTCGCACCCCAACCGCGCGGCCTTCTCCAAGTCGGCATAGGCCTGGGGGCGCCGCCCCACCAGGGCCTTTGACATTCCCCGGACGTACAAGGCCCGCGCGATTTCCGGACGCCCCTTTACGTCGGCCAGGAAGACCGTCAGGCACTCGACGGCGGCGCTATACCGCTTTTGGGCATAGGCCCGCTCGCCCTCGGCCAGCCAACTCCGCTGGCGCTGGTTCAAACCCTGGCAGCCGGACAGCACAATGACGAGGCCCAGCCCAATCGGTAATCTCAGCCACCTACACATCGACTCCAGCCTAACGTACGGTCGGCCGGCAGAAAAGGGGCAGAAATGGGGACATGCGGGTGCGAGATAGGAATCTCGCAC
>JAGMDK010000240.1 GCA_023128695.1 Phycisphaerae bacterium | reverse complement strand
GTTGCATACGGCTGAACTCTTACATTATTAATAGGTCGAGTTTACAGGACGCGAACTGAGATGGAGATGGAGATATCTTTTCCCGGCGGAAAGAAGGTAGATGCTCAATACCGCGGGTTCACAATCCAAACAGACCAGTCGATCAAGAATGGGGGGGAGAGCGCGGCGCCGCGCCCTTTTGATCTGTTCCTGGCTTCAATAGGGACTTGTGCTGGTATCCTGGTCCTCTCATTTTGCCAGCATCGCAATATCCCGACGGAAAACATAAGATTGATGCAGAGAACGGAGAAAAACGCTAATACCAAAATGCTGGAGAAGATTGTGATTGAAATCGAGCTCCCGGCTGATTTCCCGCGGAAATATCTACATGCCGTGATTCGTTCCGCGGAACTATGCCCGGTGAAAAAGCATATGGAGCAGCCGCCAAAGTTCTCTATTGTTACGAGCGTGGCCTCTGAATAGAGCAACATTCCAAACACGGGCGGACGAGCCGCCCGCGGCACCCGACTTTTTCTGATCAGCTACTTCTCCACCCGCTTGATTCGGATGTTGCGATACCACACCGGGTCGCCGTGGTCCTGGAGGCCGATGTGGCCCCGCCGCGGCATGTCCTTGTAGGCGGTCTTGAACTTGTTCGGCGTGCCGCCGCGCTCCAGGCTGGCCTGACTGTCCTGGACCTGGAAGAAGTCGAACTGGCTTATGCCCCGCAGTTCGAGTCTGCCAAGGACCCTGTCAACCTTGCCGGTTTCATCGCCGGCAACGTCCTGCGCGGCGACGAGGCATTCATCTATGCCGAGGAGTTGTACTACACCAGCGGGCAGCGGTCATACTATGCGGCCCGCATCTTGCGATAGAAGGGCGTGCCATGCAAGAATCTGGCTGGCGGCCTGATATTCTTCCACCTCGATCTCGATACCCCGAGCAAAGTGGAGTATGATTGCTAGAAGTTCGCGTAACAGTCCTGTAGCGGCCGGGCTCCGTACCAGCCGTTGTTCTGGGCGAGTTTTTCCGTGTTCTACGGCCGGTACGGAGCCCGGCCGCTACATTTTCCGGTAGAAGCCGACTTTGCGGCGGACTGTTAGAGAGGCGCATTGGCAATGAGACTACGAGAAATGCTGGTGTCATAATTGCCCGAGAGCGTTAGGGACAGGAACATCTTGCCATGATTCGCAGCGTTGAGGTCAACAACTTCCGGTGTTTGGAAAGGCTCACCGTTCCGGAATTCGGGCGCTTCACGCTTGTCGGCGGCCGGAACAACGTTGGTAAAAGCTCGCTCTTGGAAGCACTTTTTCTGTTCATGGATCGCATGAGCCCACACGCCATCCTTCGCCAACACAATTGGCGCGGTCTGGGAAAGGTCGAGAATAAACCTGTTAGCCTCTGGGCACCGGTCTTCTTTGACTATGACTTGAGCCGAACAATATGCCTAGTAGTGCAGCACGGCGACAAAAAAGAAACGCTGTCGGTATCACTCCGGCGCGATTACCGTTTGCCTAACATGCCGACACCGGTCGGACATGAAGTGACGCGTGTGGATACAAGTAGCGCGAGCGCGCCGACTGAGGCGCTGGAATTCGTTTATGCGAGCCCTGGGGAGCAACCTCAGAAAATGCACTTGCTGTTCGATCCCATACGGGGACCCTCACAATTCATCGAGCTCATACAGGGCTCCATCATGCCTACCTCGTACCTCGGGAGCCGGGCTCGGCCGCCGTTGCGTGAGGATGCCGACAGTTTCGGTGAGTTGGACAAACGGGATAAGATCGGCCTGGTGCTCGGTTTTCTACAAAAGCTTGAGCCGCAACTGAAACAGCTCTCGATCATCCCTGTCGCGGGCGAGCCCGTCGTTCACGCCGACCTGGGGTTGTCTCGAAAGATACCGATCGTATTTGCCGGCGACGGTATGTCCCGCATGTTATCGCTGTTGATGGGGATCGTTCGGGCCCGGGGCGGCCTTGTTTTGATCGATGAGTTCGAGAACGGCCTGCACTATTCGGCCCATTCCGATATCTGGAACGCAACACTGGACGCGGCTCGCGAACTGGACTGCCAAGTCATTGCGACAACTCACAGTTACGAGTTCTTAAGGCGGGCTTGCGAGGGATTGCCCTCAGAGTTCGCAAAGGAGTTTCGGTACCTTCGGCTCGATCGCACACCGGAGGGTATTGTTGCCCACGTCTTCGATCACGAAACACTGAGCGCTGCCTTCGCCGCAGGCCTGGAGGTTCGCTGAATGCCCGGCGACAAAGCGTCTGAATTCCCCGCCAGGATCGAGAAAACCAAGGTCATTCTCGCGGAGGGCGCCGATACATATTATTTCATGTTTTGGGCTTATCAGGAGTTCGGTGCCTCAGGTATTCAAGTGTTCGACTTTCGCGGTGTATCTAATCTCCGCACATATCTGAAGACATTTCGCGAAATTGATGGATTTGCCAACGTCGAATCCTTAATCATAGCACGTGATGCCGAGACAGACGCTGGGGCGGCCCTGGCAAGCGTGCGCGCTGCTTTGGCAGACGCGAATCTACCGGCACCAGCGGAAGCGTTCACATTCGCTGATGGAAAGCCTCGTACGGCTGTAATGATATTCCCCGGTTTCGATAGAGAGGGGAAAGACAAGCAGCTTGCAAACGGAATGCTGGAGGATTTGTGTCTGGCGACTGTAGCAAATGATAAACTCATGCAGTGTGTCGATGACTTTCTCACCTGTTCCACCGACGTCGGTGAACAGTTGACACATCCCAAGAAGTCCCGCCTGCACGCTTATCTGGCGGGAAAAAACGACTTCGCGGGTCTGAAGCTTGGAGAGGCAACCAGGGCAAAGGCGTGGAATCTTGCCCATAAGGCTGTCTTGCCCTTCAAACAGCTCATACAAAGTATGTGAATTTCGATTTGGCGCTCGGCCAGCCCTCGCGGAACTTCTGTCGTAGCCGGCGGCACTCTTTAATCCAGCCGCTTGATCCGGATGTTGCGATACCACACCGGGTCGCCGTGGTCCTGGAGGCCGATGTGGCCCCGCCGCGGCATGTCCTTGTAGGCGGTCTTGAACTTGTTCGGCGTGCCGTCCGGATTCTTGCCCGGTTCGGTCCAATCGTCCAGGTTCATGTCGATGATCTGCTCGCCGTTCATCACGATGTTGATCTGGGGGCCTTTGCAGGTGATGGTGACGTGGTTCCACTCGCCGGGCGGCTTGGCCATGCTCTTGCTGGGGACCAGGCAGTCGTAGATCGCGCCGCACGTGTGCTGTGGCAGCCGTGGATTGCCGATATCATCGTTCAACTGCATCTCGATCGTGGTATTCAGCCAGTTGCCGATGTCGCCGGTGCGGAGGAAGACGCCGCTATTGGTTTTGGGGGCGAGCTTGAATTCGAGGTCGAGGATGAAGTCGCCGAAGGTCTGCTCGGACCAGATTTCGCCGCCGCCTTTGCGGGTCAGGACGCCGTCCGCGACGGTCCAACTGCCGGGCTTGGCGATCCAGCCGGTGAGGTCCTTGCCGTTGAACAAGCGCGCCCAGCCGTCGGCGTCAAGTTGACCGCTGGCCAGAGCGTCGGCCGGCAGGTCGCCCAGGGCGTATTGGATTCCCGCCAGGTAATGCCGCAGTACGACCGGATTCCAGTAGATATCCTCGCGATGCCCGAGCGAGCAGTAGAACACCCGCCCCCGACCATAGTTACGTACCCAACTGACGGCAAAGTCGCCGTCGGTGCGGCTGATGCCCTTCTTGTTCATATCGGTCTTGCTGGGGTCAAGACTCAGCAGCACGCGCAGCTTGTCGCGCGAGTACGGCTCCCGGAATTGATAAATCTCGTCCGTGATGATAAACGGCCTGCCGCCGAACATGGCGGTCAGCGGATGGGCGGGGTCGTCAACCTTGAGTGTGACGGTGTCGTTTGCCCCCCAGGGGTGCCCGGCGAAGTAGCCGCCCATCATCTCGCCGTACTCCGGCCAGTCGTAGAAACAATCGGCGGCGGCGTGAATGCCGACCACGCCCTTGCCGCCGCGGACGAAATCGAGCAGGTTCTTCTTCCACTCGGGGTCGTCGAAGAGTTCGCCGGTCGTGTTGTTGAAGCAGACGGCGTCGAAGAGGCGGAGACTGCTGGGCTTGAAAACGATCGGGTTGTCAATGACCACGGCCTCGAACGCGCCGGTCTTCTTGCCCATAATTTGAATCGCCACAATGCCGTAGGGGATTGAACTGTGCACAGAGCCTTTGCAATCGCTGTAGACCAGCAGTCGGCGTGGTTGAGCCGGCTGGACGGGCGCTTTATCCGGGATGGCCATTTGAATCTTCACGATCGTTTCGAGCGGGGGCGGGTCGCCGGCCGCGGCGGGGTTGTTGGCCGCCAGGACAATGAGCATCGAGCCAATGATAATGGTGTAGAAACAGGCCGATTGCATCTGTATTCTCCTTCTCTAACACACGTCACTGTCAAGGCGACGTAGACTCGACCTTCACGTAGTCATCCAGGCCGCGGAGCAGCTTCTCGCAATCTGCCTGCCGCATACGAAAGATGCGTTTCTCCGCGACCAGGGCCGCTTTGCGCGGCAACCGGCCGGGACGTTCCTGGGTCATGTTCATCACGATCTCGTGGCCGTTGGTCAGGCGGATTGTCACCGAAGCAGGCGCATCAATGAGCCCTTCGGCCGCCAGGTCGCCGTCGCGATACGCGAAGTAGGCCTCCGCCCGGAACCGTGACAGGTCTTCAATGAACTCCTTGACCTTCGTCTGCGCCAACTCCACGTACGGGTCCGGCGTGTAAATCCACTGTTGACCTTCCTTAGACAGCTCCAGCGTACCGCCCGTGGCAACGACCTTCAACGCGACCACGTCGTCCGGCCGGAAGCGGAACAGCCGCTGGTCGATCAACTCGGCGACCATGACCTGATAAACCGTGTCATGGAGCTCGAAGATATACGGGTCATCATCCTGGCGGGCGTACGCCACCCCGTCCTTGCGGCCGATGCGGAGCGTGTGCCGAGTGACCACGGGCGCCTCGGCCGTCGTCGGCTGCGTGGCTTGTGTGGCTTGTGTGGTCGTCGGTTGCGTCGTTGCCGGCGGCTGGGCGACCTCGAACTGAATCGTCATCAGCGGCGTCGTGAGACCGAAGGCGGCCTCGTCACCTTTGCCGACCACCCGGCCGGCCCGCAAACGCGACAAGTCATTAGTGAGCTTCCGCACGTTGCCGACCTCGAGCGGCGCGGCGGTCGGCTCGCTGAGCCGCCAGCGCTCGTTCTCGCGGACCAACTCGTAGTTCATCGCCGGACGCTGGATGCTGACGCGGTGGAGCTGATCGGCGGGGAAGTTGAAGATCTCTCGCGAGCGCAGGGACAGCAGATCAACGGCCAGACGGTCCGCCTGGGCGGCGCTAGTGACGATCACCGTCCGCTCCTGATCGCGCTTAACGTAAGCGTTTCGGCCGCTGGGCGTCGCGCTGCCGATCTGTATGGACACCGGCGTGACCGAGCCGGCCGCGGTGACAGTGATGGTCGCGCGCGGCTGGTGGAGTCCATATTCCGCCGGGTCCCGGGGGTCATCAACGTAATCGATCGCCCGCAGGTCCTCGAACGCTTCGAGCAGGTCGGTGACGGCCGACGTTTCGAGTGCGGCCAAGTCGCCGGTGCCTTGCCAGACGCCGTCCACTTTCCGCAGCGTGGCGGACGAGCCACCGGAGGCGACTTCCAGCACGGTGGCGTCTGACGCCTTGACACGCGTGACGCGCGGGTCGCGGAGGTCCTTCAGGTTCGGGATCAGGCCGTCAATCGTTGTGCTGGTGACCGTGATAACCCAAGATTCGCTGCCCGGTTTGGCATATCGCTTTTCCGATTTCAGGTCCGCGAAGCCCCCGAATGCCAACTTCTGCGTATCCGTTACGGTCTCATATTGCGACTCGGCGGGCTGCGTCTCGGGGCCTTCCGGCGTGGGCAACTTGCGCTTGGTCTCGGTCGTGACAGTAAATGTCAAGAACGGCTCGTCGAGACCGAAGGGCGTCAATGAGGTCGGCGAATCTTCACTAAACTCAGCGGCCGGCACGGCGTTGAACTTGGTGATCAGTGAGCGGATCCGGTCGCGGTCGGCGTATGCTCGTTGCGGTTCGTTAATAACCCACTGGCCGTCCGGGCCGCGTGTGAAATCATAGGTCTTCCCCGCGTGCGAAATATGGATGCCGACAACCTCGTCAGTATTCAACTTGACGAGGCGTTTCGAGCGGTAGTCGTTGACATCCTTATTCACTTGCTGCTTCAAGTCGCGCTTGGCGACGCGGACGGTCGTCTCGCCCGCGATCCGCACGTAGGTGTCGTTGGACATGATGGCCTGCCGGCCGACCTCGAGCGCGTATTTCTTGTCCTCCGCGTCCACTAGCGTGATCGTCGCGGCGGGCGGCTCCAGGCCGGCGTCGGCCGCGGTCAGCTCGCCGTCCGTGCCCGGCTCGAATTGCGTCCAGGATTCCAGGTTACGCAAGGTGGTGATCAGGCTCCGTACGGCGTAGTCCTCGACGGACACCGCGAGCGGCTCCACTATTTGCCACCGGGCGCCGCCGGGCGGGGTTTGCTCGTCCTCGGTCGGCTCGCGTTCGAATACGATCGTCTGCTCGCCGGGGCGCTCGACCTCCACGCGAACGATGTCTTCGGTCTCGGGCTGGGGATCGAAGACGTACTCCGGCTTGCTCGCATCAAGCATCTCAACCGCGACGCTTTCGTCTTCGGTCGCCGCTGGGAAGAACAGAAACCACGCCCCCAGTCCGATTGCCAGAATAACCAGCAGAATAATCGTCGTCTTGAAGTTCATCATTTACCTCCGGCGGAACAACCAGACGCCGCCCCCGACCACCAACGCCAGTCCGGGCCAGAGTCCGACCAGGAAAACGCGCCAGAAGGAGAGCCACATGTCGTCCTTGAGCTTGTCCAGACGCGGGACCTCGGTCGGCTGGGCCCCGACGGAAATCCGATCCGCCTCGTTGGTCAGCCAGTGCAGGGCGTTGATGAACAGGTCCGGATTGGCGGGATAGGCCGCGTAGGTCTGGAGCCCGCTGCTGCCCAGGAAGATTCCGCCGGGCATCTCCAGCATCGGATTCCCGACAAACGTGGAGCTGGCGAACACGACGAGCCGCTGATCCTGATCATTTGTAGCCGCCACAGCGAGCGGAAATGGCGGCGTCAGATCGTCCTCTCGCCGATAGGTACCCCGTTTCTCGCGGAAGTCGCTGTTCAGACGGTTGACGTCCTGGAGGGCCCAGACGTCGTTGGATTCCTTCACGACGGCGATCGGCTCCACCTCCACGCCGGCGGGCCGTTCGTCGCCGCTGAGTATTTCGAGCGGACAAGCTACATCCATGCCGCCCGGCGAGGCCTGGAGCGGCGCGCTGATATCTTGAGCGGTAAAATGCAGCGCGGGGCTGTCGATCACCGCCCGCTGGGTTTGCCGCACGGGCACGTGCAGCTTGGGATCCTCATTCGACGGGGCGAAGGGGAGTATTAGATAGTTGTACTTGACGCCAATACCCCAGGTTGATTTCAGATAAGCGGCATACTGATATGTGCCCGGTGGTGCGCCCGGCATCGGGGATGACGGCGGCGACCAACCGGTCAGAAAAATGCCCATGCCGGACTCTTTCACCGCGTCGAGCACCGTCTGGACATCGTCCGGTGAGATGCCCGGCTCCGGCGGCGGCCGCCGCGGGTCGGTCTGTTCCGGCGGCATGGGTGGGAACACCACGTAGATCGTGCGGGCCGCGTCCTCAACCGTCGGCGGGGTTTTCTGAGTCTTGAGGTCCCAGTCTTCGGTAATGAAGTTTTCCTTGCCCAACAAGTCGTTCAAGACGCCGTAGGGCGCCCGCGGCATTTGCCGCATGTTCATGTTCATTTGTGAGAAGTCGGGCACGATCGGCGAGGGGCCGCCGTAACGGGCGAACACGACGGCGGTCTTTTCCTTCTGCGTCAGTTTCAGAACCGCGGAGGAGATGGCCTGCTCGCCGCGGAATTCGCGGTCGTCGCCATCGGGCGCGGGCGCCGGTGTGCGCCGGAAAGGCCACACTTCGTTGAAGGGCACTAACTGTGCCGTCTCCGCAGTCTCGACCAGGACCGGCGGGGCATTGGCCCAGCGGTTCAACTGATCCGACAACTGCTCCAATTCGAGCTGCTCGAGCCCCCGCGTACGTTCCACCAAGGCATTGATGTCGGTCAGCAGCGGCGAATAAGCCGCGCTGGCTTGCTGGAGGAACGTCAGCGCCTCCGGCGTCAGACCGCGCTCCGTCGAGGCGTTCTTTTGCACCCAGTCGCGCACAGCTTGCAGGTAGCTGGTCACGACTTCGAGATAGGACCGCGCCTGATCGACGGCCCGCCCGTAGCGGGGGATTTCCTGACTCTTCAGCTCCTGCACATTTTGGGCGGCATCGCCGGCCTGACGAGTCAGTCGCTGTAGTTCCATCGACACTTCTCGCAGCACCGTCGTTTGCAAGTCGGCGTTGGCGGCCAGCAATCTTTCGGCTTCGGCCACTTGCTCGTCGATGAGCGTCATGATGCGCTGGTTGAGCGTGGGGAACTCCTGGAGGATTTCCTGGTGCACCTTCGCCTCGTCCTGGTAGGCTGTTTTCTCACGCAGCCGTTTGAGCAGCGCCGGCAGACGAGCCCGATCCTTCATCGGATCGATCATGTTCGCCGTCACGCGGCCGTGCCCGGCGGATTCATACAGCGCCAGCAGGTCGCGGACGGTATCCAGGCGTTTCTGAGCCCGCTCGTCGTATTCGCTGAGGACGGTGTAGATCGCGGTGAGCGTGACATCCTCGGGCAGGTTGTCCAGCAGCTTCTCGGTGCGCTGGTTGAGGCTGTTGACGCCGGTACGGGTCAGATCGGCTTGCCGCTTGTAGCGTTGGGTGAACCAGATGACGGCCACGACCACCGCCAGGACGAGCACGATCTGGATCGCCACGTTGGTGCCGTAGACGAGTCGGCGTCTGGAAACGTGGGTGGTCTTGTCTACCGCCATCGTCGGGACTCCACTACTTTGACGGTCAGGAACAGGAACAGCGCCGCCGCCGCCAGGAAGAACACGACCCCGTCGGTCGTCACCAAGCCGCGGCTGAACTCATCGAAGCGTCCGATGACGTTGACTTGTTGAAAGATCAGTCGCCAGATGCCTTCGACGTGCCCGATGATGAAGTACGCCAGGCAGGCGAAGATCAGCAGCGGGATCGAGCCGAGCATCCAGGCCACGACCTGGTTGCTGGTCAGGCTGCTGGCGAAGAGGCCGAAGGCGGTGAAGGCCACGCCGATGAGCAGCAGCCCCAGGTAGGCCGACAGCGAGGCCCCCCAATCGGGATTGCCGTAGATCTCCATCAATATGAGGTACGCCAGCGTCGGAGCCAGCATGATTATGAAGAAGACCAGCGACGCCAGGTATTTGCCAAGCACCATTTGCAGGTCGCTGAGCGGCGTGGTCATCAGCGTCTCGATCGTCCCGTTGCGGTACTCCTCGCAGATCGTCCTCATGCTGATCGCCGGCACGATCACCGTCAGCAGCCACGGCGTCCAGAAAAAGACCTCCCGCAAGGTGGCCGGCTTGCCGGGCGCGAAGCTGCCGCTCACCAGCACCGACAGACCGGTGACGAACAGAAAGCCGGCGATGACGATGTACCCGATCGGCGAGCAGAACAGCGACAGCAACTCGCGCTGCATGATCGCTCTGGCATTTCTCATATCTAAGACCCTCGCTACTCGCTACTCACTACTAACGCGTACCGGCCACAATCTTGACGAAGAAGTCTTCCAGCGTGGCGATGTCCCGCCGCAGTTCGCGCAGCGGCCAGTTCTTATTGGCCGCCAGTTGGGCTATGTCCTCGCGCACGTCCTGATCGGTGGCGATATTGACCCGCGTCCAGCCGTCCTGCATTTGGCCGCTAACGTCTGTCACCCCGGTGAGTTTCTGGAGGGCGTCCACGACGTCGCGGCGCGGGGCCTTCAACTCGGCGATCAGGCTGGCCTGACCGGTGATACGCTCGCGCAGCTCGTCGGGCGTGCCGCTGGCGACCAGGCGACCCTCGTTGATGATGATCAGCCGTTGGCAGGTGGCCTCGACCTCGGGCAGGATGTGGCTGGAGAGGATGACCGTGTGCTCCTGGGCCAGTTCGCGGATCAGCGAACGGGTCGCGCGAATCTGGGCCGGGTCGAGCCCCACCGTCGGCTCGTCCAGGACGAGCACGCGCGGGTTGTGCAGCAGAGCGTCGGCCAAGCCGACTCGTTGGCGGAAGCCCCTCGACAACTGCCCGATGGGCCGGTCGATGACCTCGTGGAGCCAGCAGCGCTCAATAACGCGGGCGATCGCCGCCTCGCGGGCTAGTTTATTCAGCCCGTGCAGCTTGCCGCGGAAACGGAGGTACTCGCGCGTCCGCATCTCGGGATAGAGCGGCACCGATTCCGGCAGGTACCCGACCACCGCCCGCACCTTCATTGACTCGGTCAATACGTCATACCCCGCGATGGTGGCTGATCCAGCCGTCGCGGGCATATAGCAGGTCAGAATGCGGAGCGTGGTGGTTTTCCCGGCCCCATTCGGCCCGAGGAAGCCGACGATTTCACCCTCGTTGACGGTGAACGAGATGTTGTCCACCGCCCGATGGCTGCCAAAGTGTTTCGAGAGGTTTCTGACTTCAATCATACGTAAGTCCTCCCGCCATTTACACGTTAGGACTGAATGTGAGACACTCAAGCAGGTGGGGCGGGCGTCCCTGCCCGCCTAACGTCCTCTTGGCGGGCAGGGACGCCCGCTCCACCTAAAAAATAACATATGCACGTTAGGACCGTTGGGAGCGCCCGTCCCGGTCACAATCCACAGGGAGACCGTTCCGCCGGCTCAACGCCCGGCGCAACAGAGAGCCCGCAAGCCCGCGCCGGTGCCTTCGTGCGAACAGGTAGGGAAATTCTACGGAGCCCGGTGGGGTTGTCAAGGTTGTGGAATAGCGGCGGCGGCGCGGTGACAAGGTGATAAGGTGATAAGGGCGCAAAATCAGTACCCCTTTGACCTTATCACTTTCTCACCTTCTCACCTTATCACATCCTGCCTGCCGCTTCTTCGTAGCGCTGGAGCGCTTTTTCAAGCTCTTGGCGCATGCGCTCGTTGCCCGCGGCGAGCTTGACCGCTTTCTTTTGGTGCTTGATCGCTTCCTTGACCCTCCCGTTATCGAACAGGGCCCGGAGCTATTGCGAAACTCGTCTCAATACACAAGAACATACTCTCAGCAGGGGTAACCTCGCAAGCTGGAACCGTTCGGGGCGGCAGTTTGTCCCTCACGACCCATAATCCCCGCCCTGTGCGGTAGTGGGTCACTTTGAACTTTCCGCCGCTTCGGCGCATATTTTTGGCGCATTGCCAAAGAATCGGGTTGCCGATGCTTGCTGATATAGCTAGTATATGGCCGATGTCGCGGAGACTGCCGATTGGCATATCGGTTCCCCGCGATCATCGGCGTTTTACCCGGTCGCGGTCCTTTGGCATGAGGTGCGACCGGGTTTGTTTTCTTACCTAGGATTCGGGTTGGATGCGGTATAGGCCGCGCCCGACCTTTTCTACACCTCCAGTTCCTCGCTTTGACATACGGATCAACTCGGCGCTGATATCCTGCGCAAGCGAGTATTTTCCTCGACGCTTCATTCCACGCTTCTCCAGCAGGCGCGCCACAGCAGCAGCCCGGACAGGTTGCTTGAACTCTCCGAGGGCTGACCGGACCTGCCCGGCGAATGTACCGTTGTTAGCCGCCGCCTGAACAGGCGGAAACGGCAGCTCGGGATCATCGGATAGCAACTGCTGAATAGCATCAATGTTGGCGTCGATCCGACTGACGTATTCATCCCGCGAAGCCACGAGCCGCTTGAGTTCCCGACGCAACTCTAGTTTGATGTCATTACTTAACATGCTGGGAGTTTAGGGGCGCGAGTTTGGCGTGTCAAGAGCATTTAAGGCCAAAACTTGGAAGTGGCCCCCAAAATGCTCATTCGGGGTTCCGCCAGCGAGTGGCAGCGGTTTCTTGGCAATCTCGCTCCGGCGTGCCTTAGAGAGCTTCTTTTAGCCAGCCCGGGCAGGTCCACCCCTGAGGCCACCCCGCCGCCCGAGAGATACGGAGGCAGGATATTTCTCGCGCTCGGTTGCCGCATCGGCCAACGGTTGCTCGCACGTCGCCTCATCAACGATGGCCTTGAAGCTCGTTCACGTCGCGTGGTCGTTTCGGCTTTACGAGTCGCTTTCCCATGCCTCCATTATACCATGTGTCCGGACGGCTGCCGATTTCAATGACCCACTACCCCCTTTGCCCCCCCAAGATCGCGGGTGCCCGGTCCTTTTTCGCCGGCCCAGAGAGCGCGTTTTCTGGGAACCGCTGCATATCGATCCTCGTATTTCTTACCTGCCGGCGGTCCACGCCCGGTAGAATCGGTCGGCACGGCCCCTCAACGACCGCTCACCACCACCTCGCCGTATTTGGCATAACAAGGGTCCAGCGTTGACCCGCTCTCGTGCCATAGAATTGATTGAATGATCAGGCTCGCCGATTGCGCCTCAGGAGGGCGAAATGAAGCACTCTGGAATTCATCGACTGGTCCGGCTCACGTTGCCGGTGCTGCTGGTGGTGCTCGTGGCCGGCTGCCCGGTAGATCCCACGCAGTGGCCCCCGGCCGAGACCTACGTCGGCACGTACTGGGTCGAATACAGCGACGGCGAACTAGCCGCCTTTGAACTGCCGGCCTACCGCGGCGAGGAGGGCACGTGGCTCACCCTCGCGACCGACTTGCCCACTTGGTATACGGGCCCCGCGCTTTACGAAGTCAGCGCGGACGGCAGTTGGATCCGACTCACCGATGACGAGGACCTCACTCTCGACGAGGTCATCCAACTGCACGACCCGCTCCCCCCGGTCGCCGAATGTCGTGAGAATGTGCCGCCGGCAGAGTGAGGTAAGTGCATCGACCGGCTATAATCGGGGGTGATTATGGGTATCTTCGCGGTCAACGTAGTGTTTGCCCGCCCGGGAGACCTGCAACTGCTTGGCGCGCGGACGCTGGAGGGTTTCAACGCGCACGTCGACCCACGCCGCAAGCGTCTGGTCGCCGCGGGGCCGCTGCCCGCCGCGGTTCAGCTTCCTCTCCGTAATGCAAATGTTCGATTTCTTCGCGCGCCGCGAAGATTCCGAGGGCTGCCGCAAAGGTCTTCGGCAGTCCGCGGAGCGGACGACGGAATAAAGCCCAGGGCGAAGCGCAGCGAGCCCTGGGTTGACAGAGCCCATATTGGTACCAGCCCCTGAAAGGGGCGACGGATGCACCCACACTCGTGGAAGCCCGTTCTGAACACAACACGCAGGCTCGCACTTCCGTCGCCCCCTGCGGGGGCTCGCAGGGGCTCGCCTCACCAACCCAGGGCTCGCTGCGCTTCGCCCTGGGCTATATTCCGCCGTCCCCTGCGGGGACTCATCCTTCCCCTTTTCCATTTTCCCCCGATCCTCAATCCCCAATCCGCATTCCTCAATCCCCAATCCGCATTCCTCAATCCTCAATCCTCAATCCTCAATCCCCAATCCGCATTCCCCAATCCGCAATCCCCAATCCGCAATCCGCAATCCTCGACCCTCTTTGGTTGCGGCCGATGGCCGCGCAAGAATCTGTGTGGCTTGCGAAGACACTGACCGTTTGTAATCCAGAGAATAACATCCCTGAGCAGACCCCAATCGCCCTCAATACGTCGCTTTTTTTCTTCCTCGGGGATACGCTTCGGAGGAACTCCCGTTCTGAAGTTGGGCCACAGAGCAACTAACAACTAACGACTAACAACGCACGAAATGGGTGTATGACTTTTCGACCTCCAAACGTCGGCGGCGATCGGTGACGCCTGATTATTAACGTCGCCGGGGATGCGCCCGCACCAGCAGAGCGGCTACCTGCTCAGCCGTCTTGAAACGCCGACCCGCGATGTGCGTCAGGTGATAGTCCAGCAGCTCGAACCAGGCGCTCGGGTCGCCGGTCCGCGGCGTGGTCTCGATCAAGCGCGACGGAACGCGGCGTTTCTCAATGTGGTGCGGCTCGCAATCGCGACACAACAGCCCCCCCGCCCCGGCACTGAAGTATACCGGCTGGCCCGGAATGACCGCCCGCTTGCAGACCACACACTCCCGCAGGCGGGGCGCGTACCCGATCGCCCGGAGCAGATCGTGCTGAAAGGTGGGCAGGCACGGCCCCGCCGGTTCGTCGCCGGCCAGATTCCGCAGCGTGTCCGCCAAGGCGTGGAACAACTCGGGGTGCGGATCGCCCTCCTCCGTCAACCCCGCGACCAGTTCCACGGCGTACAGGGCCCCGTGCAGCCGGAGCAACTCTCGCCGCAGGCCCGTGAAGGTCTCCCGCTGCACCCACTCGGTCAGCGTGCCGAGTTGCGCGTCGCCGCGCGGCGGCAAATAGATGACCTCACCGCTTTCGAGCAAATCGAGCCCGACGGCAAAACGCTTCTTGGTACTCCGGCGAACCCCTTTGGCGATCAGACGCACCAGTCCGCTCTTGGCCGTGAAGAGCGTAACAATTTGCGAGGTCTCCGAATAATCGGTCAGGCGGAGAACGAGAGCTTCATCGGTCCGCGGCGTCACGTGTGGGGTCCTTAACGTCATAATCACCCCGACCGGCGGAGCCCAGCGTAGCACGTTGGGTGGCACGCACAAGGACCGCCTGCGAGGAGATTCCTCCGCGCGTTCGCCGCCGGCGTGGCTCCCGTGTCCAGTGACCGATACAATAACTAGTGCTTTGCCACAGTTGATTTGATGGGTTGCGTATCGATCGCAATGTGTGCCACTGCTCTTGAGCAGTGCCCACGACAGGGATTCAGCCAGATTCCTCCGCGCGTTCGCCGCCGGCGTGGCTCCCGTGTCCAGTGACCGATACAATAACTAGTGCTCTTTGACACGTGGAATGATGGAAGAAGCGGATGGGTGGCACGGCCGTGTCGGCCGTGAAT
>JAGMDK010000024.1 GCA_023128695.1 Phycisphaerae bacterium | reverse complement strand
TGCGAAAGACCGCGCGGGCTGAAGCCCGCGGCTCCTCATTGGCGCACGATCATACGACAACGAAGAGCCGCGGGCTTCAGCCCGCGCGGCCTTATGAAATCCGAACTGGCGCAAGATGGCGTACAGTGATTTAGGAAGACACATGGCTACGGCGGAAAACACGCCCGGCGAAGCTGGCAACGCTCGGAAAAATTGTCGCAATTGCGGGCACGATCTGGGTACTCTGGGCGACCAGGACTGCTGCCCCGAGTGCGGTTTTCCGGTCCTCGCCTCGCTCAGCTCGCCGGACGCGGAGGGTGTCATCGACCAGCACGGCGTGGTCGCCGGGGATACCACCTGCCACAAGTGTGGCTACAACCTGCGTGGCCTGCAACGCGAGGGCCGCTGCCCCGAGTGTGCCACGCCGATCAAGCTATCCATTCGGCAGGATTTTCTCTGCTTCGCCGAACCGGGCTATGTCCGCAAGCTCGCGCGGGGTAATCGGTTCATCCTTTGGGGCCTGTGGATTGTCGTGTTCACCTGGATTGTAGCGGTGGTCATGTCGCTGTTGGCGGTATGGTTTGTTATCGCCGGTGGCGACAGCACGCACGCGAAAGTGATCAAGCATGTTCTCTTCGCTCTGACCGCCGCGGGAACCATTATCGGCTCACTCATGTTTTTGTGGGGCCTATGGTTATTCACCTGTGCGGAACCCAGCATCTACGACACCAGCCGGCGTGATACCGCCCGCCGATTTGTGCGTTTCTACATGCTGGTAGCCGTGCTCGGTCTGGCCTTGACCTACATCGTCGCGGAACTGGTTCCCCCCATGCGGCTGATGGCGGTGTTCAAACTGTTTTCAATCTGCTTCTCGGTCCTGGGCGTGATCGGCTCGGCCGCCTATTTCATGTATATCAGCGGCATGACCCGGCGCATTCCGAATGAGCAATTTGCCAAGCGAGCCCGCGACCTGGCAAAAAACATGGCGATTACCATCGGCCTCCTGGCGTTGGTCAGTATAGTGGGCACGGTTGCTCGTTGGGGCCCGGTTCTCGTTGCTCCGGCCGGCCCGGCCCCGAGCCCGACTACCAGCGCGGCAACAACCGCGCCGGCGGGGTTCGGCACCTTCAGTACCTGGTCAACCGTGCAAAGCTGCTTCACGGGCATCCTGTACCTGGTGCTGCTGGTGCTTCTTTCACGGACAGAGCGATTACACCGCCATTTGAGAAAACCGCTCAACCAACAGGCTACCCTGGCCGCGCAGCATTGGCAGAGTGCAATCCCTTCAACACCCGCTTGAGGACGACCGATTACTTGAGTAGATGATGATACGCTCAATCCGCGCGCCCGCGGTTTCAACGCCGCCCGCGATCTCACCGGCGGGGAACTGTGGCTGGGGATCAAGGAGATCGGGGGACATCGCACCCTTGATCAGCTTGTCGCGATACCCGACTAACGCCAGAATACTATAGAATCTCAGGGACGACCCGCGACGGCGCGGCCTCGTGCGCGAGCAAAGAGCCGCGGGCTTTAGCCCGCGCGCGAGAGCGAAGAGCCGCGGGCTTTAGCCCGCGCGGTCTTACGATCACCAAACGGGTGCATGATTGCACCCGGTCATATAAGTTGAGCCCGCAATGGCTTCGTTGTACAAAAATCAAGGTTCCCGAGCCTCAGAGGGCGGCGGTAACGGACGCCGGCCGGGAGGTGAGGCGCACGACAAGCAGGGCAGGATCGTCCGCTACGGCGCGATGAGCTGGGTGGGGGAGTTTACGCACAAGGGCACCGCCGTCCTCACCTGGGGAAAGAAAGTCGTGGTCCAGAGCGACCGCGGCATCGAGCTCGGAGAGCACATCGGCCCGCCGAGCAACACTTGTCCCGCCGAGAGGTTTTCCGAGTTGCTTCAATGTTACGTGCGGAACAGCGGGCCGGAATTCTGCCGCCCCAATGCCGGACGCATCCTGCGCCTGGCCAGTGAGAACGACCTCAACGAACA
This sequence comes from Phycisphaerae bacterium, assembly GCA_023128695.1. Classification (GTDB taxonomy): domain Bacteria; phylum Planctomycetota; class Phycisphaerae; order UBA1845; family Fen-1342; genus JAGMDK01. The sequence continues at coordinate 1,478 of JAGMDK010000024.1, read as the reverse complement.
GAAGCACCTGAACTCGCATGTTAACGAAGACATCCGGCATTGCGCGGCTTTTGCCGCTCGGCTGGGACTCGATCTCAAAGTGGTCACCGCCGAGCATCTGCTGGGCGGCGAGCGCATCGTGTTCTATTTTCGTTCCGCCGCGCGGGTGGATTTTCGGCAACTGGTCAAGGAGTTGGCCCAACACTACCGGACCCGCATCGAAATGCGGCAGGTCGGAGCACGCGATGAAGCGCGTCTGGTGGCGGACCACGAGATCTGCGGGCGCGAATGCTGCTGCAAGAACTTCCTCAAGAAGCTGCGGCCGGTAAACATGAAGATGGCCAAGCTCCAGAAGTCCACCCTCGACCCGAGCAAGGTCTCCGGGCGCTGCGGGCGGCTGCGCTGCTGCCTGCGCTTCGAACACGCCGGCTACGAAGAGTTCGCCCAACGCTTGCCGCGGATCGGGTCCCGGATCCAGACCGAGTACGGCCCGGCCACAGTGCTAGAGCGGCAGGTTTTGACCCAACTGGTGGCGGTGCGAACCGACGACAACCGACTGTTCTCGATACCGGTGGAGGAAATCCAGGCGTTTGACCTGCCACCGGAACCGCCCGAGGAAAAGCCCGAGTCACCCCCGACGAAAACCGAGGTCGCGAAACCCGCCCGCCCGCCGCGCGGGTCGCGCTCGCGGCGGAGTCGCTCGGAACGTACGGCCCAATCCCAGGCGTCGAGTGCGCCGCGTAAGGAACCACCGCCCGCTGAGGAGAAAGTAGAGGAGAATAAGGAGGTGCCCCGGTCCAAGTCGAGGTTTCGGCCTGAATCTCCCGCGCCGGTGGAGACGGAGGGAGACACGAAGCCGGCGAAGTCCGAGCCGGCTGACCAGCCCACCGCCCCGTCTCCGGATGTCGCCGCCGGGAAACGGGGCAGCCCGACCAAGCGTCGCCGACGTCGCCGGCGCAAACCTGGAAGGGGCGGCTCGTCGCCACCGCCCTCTACCGCGGGTTCAGCAGACTGATGGGAGAGGAAGACAATAGCCATCAGGACGCCGACTTGCTCGAGCGATTTGAGCGTGTCGTTCGCCGGGACGGTCGTTACGCCCCCGAGTCCTTTGAGTTCCTCCACCGCGGGCTCGAGGCCGCCACCCATTTCAAGCACGGGGAGCCGGCGGGACGGCGCCCGCGGCACGTCACCGGGCAAGAGCTCTGTTGGGCTCTGCGCGCCCTCGCGCTCCAACGCTGGGGGCCGCTGGCGCGCGAGGTCTTGCGGCGATGGAACATTCACAGTACACGTGACTTCGGCGAAATGGTCTACCTCATGATCGAACTCGGGCTGATGGGCAAGCGGAATGCAGACGAAATCACCGACTTCGACGACGTATACGACTTCGAGGAGGCTTTCAACAACTACGAATTTGGGCCCGACGCCGAGGACTCTTAGACTGCCTATAACATGTGGCACAGGCTTCCAGCCTGTGGACGTGTGGCACAGGCTTCCAGCCT
>JAGMDK010000239.1 GCA_023128695.1 Phycisphaerae bacterium | reverse complement strand
CTTGTACACGGCTGACACAGCCGTGCCACCCATCAAGAGATGCGTGACAGAGCACTAGCGCGCACTAAACCGCGAAAACTAACGGCTGACCGCTGAAAACTAACGGCTGACCGCTGAAAGCTGACCGCTGACCGCTCCTTGTATTTGGACGACGACGTGACCAAGCCTGCACTGGACGATTTCCTGAACCGGCCGGTGGTTCTCGATACGCCGGGGCCGCTGTTGTACATCGGGCAGCTTGACGCCTTTGACGAGCGCGGGTTCTGGCTGTCCGAAGCGGACGTGCACGACCGCAGCGAGGGCCATTCCACCAACGAAAAATACATCAACGACGCCCACCTGCTCGAAAAGGCGGGCTCCCGCCACGTGAATCGGCGGCGCGTCTTCGTCGAGCGAAGCGCCGTGGTAAGTATCTCAGCGTTGGCAGACGTGGTAGCCGAGGGGCAGCCTTCAGACTCCGAGACCTGGATGCCATGAAACTCACCTGGCAACGCCAACAGATTCGTCCCCGACACCGTTTCGCCACGTCACAGTGGGGCGTCGACGAGAAGGAAACCATCGTCGTGCAACTGGAGCACGAGGGGCTCGTCGGCCTGGGCGAGGCCGTGCCGTCCGCGCTCTACGGCCAGACGCTCGAATCGTGCGAAGCCGCCTTGGGGGCGATGCGGGACGGGCTGGGTGACGACCCGTTCGCGCTCGAGCCTATCCTCCGGCGTTTGCTGGCGGAGTACGACGACCAGCGGGCCGCGATTGACGCCGTCGATGCCGCCCTGCACGACTGGTGCGGCAAGCGGCTGGGCATACCGGTCTGGAAGCTGCTCGGCCTGACTCGCCCGCGGAAGCAGACCACCTTCACCATCGGCGTCGCCGACCCAGACCTGATGCGCGTCAAGGTCGACGAGGCGTTGGCGGCGGGATTCGATGCCCTCAAGATCAAAGTCGGCACCGAGAACGATCACGACACGTTGTCGTACATCCGCTCGAAATTCGACGGCCCGCTTTTTCTGGATGCCAATCAGGCCTGGACGCCAAGCGAGGCGGCGGACCAGATACGCGGACTGGCACAATACCGCCCGACGATCATCGAGCAGCCGCTGGCCCGGGAAGATTGGCAGCGGATGACGCCCTTGCGTGAGTTGGGCGTGGCCCCCATCTTCGCCGACGAAAGCTGCGAGCGCCCCGCCGACGTCCCGCGGCTACACGGTTGTGTGGACGGGATCAACATCAAGTTCAACAAGTGCGGCGGCCTCCGCGAGGCACTGCGGATGATCACGCTGGCGCGGGCGCTGGGCATACAGGTCATGCTCGGATGCTTCGTGTGCAGCAGCCTGGCGATCGCCCCGCCGCTGACCATCGCTTCACTGGCCGACTACGCCGACCTGGACGGTGCCCTGCTGCTGGCGGAGGACCCGTTCGAGGGGATCAGCCGCGCAGGCGGCACCATCAGCCTCGGCGAACAGCCCGGGCTCGGCGTCGCCGCAAAAGTCCTGTAGCGGCCGGGCTCCGTACCGGCCGTAGGACACGGGAAAATACTCGTCGCCAGCAACGGCCGGTACGGAGCCCGGCCGCTACATTGTGTGGCACCGGCTTCCAGCCGGTGGAACGGCCGGTACGGGGCCCGGCC
>JAGMDK010000238.1 GCA_023128695.1 Phycisphaerae bacterium | reverse complement strand
CGGCGCCGGCACGTCGCATTGGCCCCACCACCCGTCGTACCCCCACGCCACGATCGAGCCGTCGGACTTCAGTCCGAGACTGTGGTACGAGCCCCCCGCAACCGACACGAAGTCCGCGCTCATGTCCCCGCCGACAACCTGCTGACCCCAGCCGATGATCGACCCATCGCCGTAATCGGCCCCGGCCAGCGGCGTCATCAGCAACGCTACCAACAAACTACACGCAATCGTTCCGATTACTCTTCTCATGCTTCTCATGGAAATGCCTCTTTCTCCTGCAAGTGCCTGCCTTGAACCGGGATTGCCCGGATGACCCCGCCCGCCTGCGCCGGCGACAGCTTGGACCTGCATTATACCGTCCTCACCCCCCTTGCGCCTAGCCTAACTGAGGGCCACAGCGTGGATCGCCTGCGGAGGTCGTGAGTCCCGCAGGGGCCGTTGTCCACCAGCTTGAAGTCGGGCGCGCATCTCACTGAGGCAGTGCGCCTATCTCGGTGAGATACGGTCCGTACCTCGGTGAGGTCGGCACCGCGTCTCGGTAAGGTCGGGGTTCGACCTCGGTGAGGGGCGGTGTCGATCCCTTGCTTGGGTGCAGGCGCCTGCGCCAAGTAAGGCGCAGGAGCCGATCTCAGATTGGAAACGGTTTTTCCAGGGCTCATACTGCCGCGCAGCTTATCCAAATTGCCCATTTTGCCATACGCGAAGGTCCGAAAACCGGTCTTCGGACCGGCGATCGCTCTGATTGACCCACCGGCGAGACGCCTGTGCCACAAATACCCGACCGCCAATTTGCCAGCCTACCCTACGTCGGCAGGATCGTCAAGATAGAGTCCAAACGTCCGATACGCAGTTCGCGGGCCGATGTGCCGCTGCCCATTCTGGCCCGGACCATGTCGATTGCGGATTGCGGATTGCGGATTGACGATTGCGGATTGCACTGCCGGCACCGCGACATCCACTGGGCTCACACCTCTCATCAATCCGAAACCCGCAATCTGCAATCCCCAATCGAATCGCCCGCCGCTGGCAGGCCAGCTTGAGGGCGGCGGTCACCGCCAGGATGTCCGGCTTGTTCACCGTCGAGCCCTGGTCGACGATGTCCTGGACCAGGTCGTCGCCGTCGGCACTGCCGCTGATCCGGACGATCGCCGCGTAGTCGTCGGGGTCGGAGGTGATGTTGTTCTCGAAAAGAGCGTACTTGATGGGCATCTGTCAGTCCTCCCAGTCTGTAAGCTTTGGCGTTCAGTGTACGCGGCGGTGGGCGGGCGTCAAGGTCCCGCGGACTGGCGCGTCGAGGGCCGTGACGACCAGCGGCTCGCGCACACCGAACTTGACGATGCTCTCGGCCAGCGCCACGATCTCCGGATCGTCGGGGTCAACCGGTCGATAGAGCCGATCGTTCTCCGGCGACGGCCGGATGACCTCCAGCGGCTCGGCGCCCTGTTTGCCGCTCACGCTTGCGACCAGGTGGGAATAGGCGGACAAATCCCAATACAACGGGCGCGGGATCTGGGCCGTCGGCACGCCGCGCTGAATGGCAACGGACTCCCAGCACCCGCTGCCCGGATAACGGAGCACAAACGCATCGGATTCCGTCGTGAGCCAGTCGTAGCGGTGATCTGAGCTGTCCACGCCGGCGTCGTGCCCCGGCGAAAGCTCGCCGCGCGTAAACACGCGAAACCATGCGGATTCAGGCCGTGGCGCCGGCGGCGTCGGCAGGATGCCGGCGAGGTCCGGCTGAAGCGTGCGTTGCCAGGTCAGCACGCCCCACTTGTCCTCGACATGGACACGCATCCGCCGCATGCCGCAGCCGCCAACACCGCTAGGACGATCTGCCGGGCGTTGCCGGCAACGATCCAAATCGCCGCCTGTGCCACGTGGATGGCTTGCTCGATATCGCGCGGCTGCGCGGAGGGCGGCCACGCGTCTCGGCAAAGCACGTCCATCAGCTTCCGCAGGTCCTTCTGATGGGGCCAGCGCTGAATGATGAACGTATCACTCGGCTGTGGGATGCTCCTCGCAAAATCAGCGCAGGCCGCCGATACCATCAGCGTATACCACGCGTCGTCCTGGAGGTCGATGCTGGCCTCCGCCTCCACCACACCTGTGCTCAGGGCGTCGGCGATGTCGCAATCATCGTCGCCGCATAGCTGAGCAAGACTCGCTTCTTCCCGTTCCGCTGGCGGCTGGGTTTCCGCGCGAGCGGTCGACCTCCAGTGTTCCGGTGGCTTTTCCACGATACGCTGCATGGCGCCCGGCCCCGCTCTACATGTCCATGCGCCAAAGGGGCAGAAGCGACGCAGCATTTCTCCGGAGAGCGAGCAGGATGGCAAGCCGGCCGACGGGTGCGATCCCGCAGCACCTGGGCTCCGCGGCGCGAGGTGGCGCGGCAGCCGACAGCAGCGCCATCCCGCACAACACGAGCCCGCGACCATTCATCGACATAGAGTACATTCCGACTCTCCCCAGCTACTTCTCAGGGATACGTGGGCAGCTCGAGCGCTTCGCCACCAAGCTCCTCCGGGCTGGCCAACATCCGGTACGTGATTCGAAACACAACCGAGAACTGGACGCGGTCGCCTTCGGCAATGCTGACGTGCTGATCCGGCTGGTGGCACGCGCCTGCCCATGCCCTCACAGACAAACTGTCGATCGAGGCGACGGCGACATAAGAGCCACTATTAGCGATTAGCGGTCCGCAGATCGTCGGCGAAGCACGTACAATCGCCAGAGACGCCCCCATCTTGTCGAACGGACGCAGCAACTTCGATGCGGATCTCTTGAAACTTGACCGGCTCCATGCTTTCAACAATACTGTTCACGTGACTCCTACTCTCCTCATACCACTCATACCAGTCTGTGAACTCCTGACCATATACGCTGACCAAGTCCTCATATACATTTCGCTGGAAGTTCCCAGAAATGTAAACCCCGTCTGCAAGTCCCCAGGGCCCGGTGGCGATACTGTCTTCGTGCCAATAACGGAGCACCCAGCCGAAAACGTTAAGCTCAATCTCCGCGTACAGTCCCTCCCAGTCAACAGCGAGGTCGCGCAACGCGTGCATTTCACAGTTGAAGATGCCCGAGAATGTTGTGTTTCTGGTGAAGACGACACCGTGGGTAAGGGGAAGCGGTCGGGCGTTGCGAGGTCGAGGGGAACGCCCTCGGAATGGGCGCGCCGCAGGAGGAGAACGAGTGTCGCGACCAGCTTCGTGTCCGCGCTCGTCACGCCTGCCAGATCAACCACTACCCGCCGCGGGGCTTCCGGGGAAGAGCGCCGGACGTCCGGGGAAGAGTCCAGGACGTCCGGGGACGAGTCCCGGAGCCCCCGGGATGGTCCCCGGAAGCCCGCGGAAGAGTCCCGGAGCCCAGCGGATGACCCCCGGAACCCCGGGAGTGAGTCCCGGCTGTCAGCGGACGAGTGCCGGAGGCCCGGCAGTGACCCGCTACGGCCCTGCGCGGTTGGGTGGCAACGCTCTGGAATCAGTCCAACACTGCTGACACAGCAGTGGCACGCACGCCGATACTCCTTACAATTCGCTATTCGCCATTCTGCATTCTGCATTCCGGCGCAGCGGACGTAGCGACGTGTTCTGGGCGGCGTTCCTGAACAACGCGGGTTCGCGGGCGAGACGCCCACACTACCCTCACCGCGGGGAACAACAACTACCTCGAAGGCGCGGACACGGCGCTCGGTATCGACGGCCTCACGAAGGCCGAGGTTGCGTTCCTCAACCAGGTCGACGCCGACGGCAAGCCGATCGGCGTCATGCCGGCGGTCATCCTAGTGCCCACGTCGCTCTCGGCGATGGGCACGATGCTGTTCAAGTCGCTGGAGATCCGCGACACGACGGCTGATTCACCGGTTGGAAACCGGTGCCACACGTGCTCGATTGCCAACCCGCACGCCGGCAAGTTCCGGGGTGGCGTGGGCATCCTGCTGCCGTTGCCCGTCTGACGTCAGCATCGCCTGAGAATCGCTTCGCCACCGCCTGTCGTGTTACGCTCTCGCGGCTTAGAATAGCACTTTGATTCGTGCGCGGCCCGCGTCGAAGCAGGCGAACAGCATAAAACTCAGTCTTCTGGAAACCGTCAGACGGAGTGGCTAACGATGGTGAAGACGAGAGTACGTCGCCCAATGGTATCACGCCCAATCGGGATTGCCCTCGGATCTCTTTGCGTCGTGGGTGTCCTCACCTTCTTGATCTGGCTCGTGGCAAGTTCATCGAGCCCTCTAGTGACGCTCGTGTATTTCCTGCCTGGTGAGCTCATGTTGCTTGTCGTGGCACTATACGCAATCCTGGCCGTGCCACGTCGTGTTGGCGACGCCGAGTACTGTGGCAAGTGCGAGCACGCTAAGATTCCTTCAGATGACGAGGCCGAACATTGCCCCAACTGTGGAGTCGCGTGGACTGCTCCCGGTGGCGTCGTTAAAGGACGCTTAGTCACCAGCCCATGGGCAACGCCGTTCGGCGTGCTTGCGGTAGTATTGATGTTCGTAGGGTTTGCCTGTACGGTATTCGGTGGATTGAAGATGCCTCTGCATATTCTTCCCACTTCGACCCTCCTTCACGAAGTGACGCAAGGTGGGGTCGATGATTGTGGTAAGGTCAACATGATCAGCGATGCGTGGGCAGTGCTCCAGACACGTGAGCTCTCAGATGGGCAACTCCTTGGGTTGGCGGAGGACCTGCTCGCCGCACCGTTCGTATACGAGACCCGAGATGGCAGTTTGGCTTGGTGGGGGCGGCAGTCCTGGCTCGCCGAACTGGTAGAGTCGGGCCGGCTACCCAGCGACTTCGTCGAGCGATACTGGCGTCTGCAATACGATTTCGAATTGCACATCGTTTCACCTGAGCGGGTCGCCCTTGGTGAGGAGTTCACGGTAGGAGTCGGTGTTGACTGGCAATGGAAACCCCCGTCCCCGTGGAGCGGCGTGATAGACAGACCGGCTTGGGCTTGGTTTTACTGTAGTGGATTCTTCGTCGGGGATTCAGACGAACCGCTTGGACGGCAGGAAGAAATCCTTGGCTATTGGGAGAAGCGACGTCGACTGGACGAGTATCGGGAAAAACGTGGGAAGTTTCCAGCGGTCACGCTGAAAGCGGACCGGTTGGGGCCGCTGCGTGTACGATTCGTTGCGTGGGTTGCCGTCAGCAAGCAATGGCTCTGGTCAGAGCCAATCACTTGGCAGGATGACGGCATGCCCGGCATGCCTAAGGATGCTATCTGGACTGAGCGTGTCGAGGCAGAATGCGTGATCGAGGTCGTTGAGAGCGTGCCGTAGCTCCACGTAGAGGTCGCCCGGCTGTTCCTGCCAACATGGCGGCACCGACCATCCCCGTGTTGCCAAACCGAATCGCACGGCTCGCTCCCTTTGGGCGGCCCGTTTTTATATGGCCTCCCTGCCTGACAGCCCTAAGTCGGCTCTCGATAGCGGTGGTCGCTACTGGAAGCCGTACACATGCAGCAAGGTGCGGCCGAGCCACAACTGGTACTTCGCAATCTCGCCAACGGGAAAACCACGCACTTGTCCTGTCTCAGTAATGCAGGCTACCCCCACTCACGTTGGTATGCACAATGGAGTGCCGACGGCCAACAACTCCTCGGTGTGAGGCAGGACTACGACGGTCCCCCTGCCGCATACTGGCAAGCCGGGCACTCTCGGTGAGACAGTATTCTCCCGGGACGAGAACAAGCTGCTCCTTATTCATCGGGAATTCCCGGACGAAGAGACGCCGCCGGAGGAGGGTGGATCGCACCCGGATGTAACGGTACAGGTTGTTGAGCTGAGTCTGGCCGGTGTACGTCCAGTCTTTTCTGCCAACATCCCTACGTCAGCGTGGGGCTTTGAGTGGCTCGACGAAACTAGAATCGTCTATCTGCGCGCGACCCTCCAAAAGGAGTACAGGCGCAAGGGGGATCGGGAAGTCTCCTGGCAGACACGCATAATCCAACTCTTGCAAAGCGCTCAACAGCAGCTTTGGATCATCGACATCGCCGGGGATGCTCATCAGCCATTCCGCGCGGCGCCAACGGCGGGCAAGTCCGACGCACCGTGAACCCGTACATTCCGCCTTGCTGTCTGGCTTAACTGTTCTTCCAACAATCCTGGAAAAAGTCCGCCGCGTGCATCGAGATCGTTAAGAAACACTGCTCAAAAGCAGTGGCACACCCACCCACGTCCGGGACAGAGCCCGGACGCTACATTCGGGACAGAGCCTGGCAGCTCGCCCGGCGTGAGGGACGTGCCTTCAGCGGCGGCGAGATTTGGTGAAGTCCGAGATTACCGTGCTCGCCAGCCGTGATTTCGCGAAGTCCGCCACTTCCCGGCAGGCCTGCTCGAGGCGCACGCGGGTCGGCTCCTTGCCGGCGGCCACGTTCCGCAAGAGCAAATCGCCGCTGATCGGGCCATCGATCGCCTCGATGATTTCGAGCAGTGTGATTTCGTGGGGGTCTTTGCGTAAGACAAAGCCGCCGGCCGGACCCCGTTCACTGCTCAGAATCCGAGCCCGCACGAGTTGTTGCAGGATTTTGAGCAAGTGCCCGGAGGGGACCCCGCACGATTCGGCAATCTCCCGACCTTGAATTGGGTTGCCGTTTTTATTCTCCGCCAAATGCGCGGTGGCGAAAACCGCATACGCCGCTGCTCTACCAAGTCGCATAATTTACCTCGCTGCAACCAGAAGCCGTTTCGGCTCGCACTCCTTCCCCGTCGTTCGACAGCATCACGGTCACTCCGGGCCGCGTCACCCCCGACGGGCACTCTCGCCCGCTAGCCTCAACTGTGGCGGGCGCTTCCCTTCGCCGAAAACCATCCGGCGAGGAAAACAAACCGCCGCCACTGTTCGACCCGAATTCCTCACTTCTCATCCCAGGTTATAGAGTATAGCGCCTTGCAAGCAGTATGCCAAGTGCCCGATCAAACCGGAGCTCGGCAACTCGGACCCAGTGGTGCGTGACGCTTTCGTCGTGTGGCCCGCCGCGGCCCGTCCATGCCCCTGGCGTCCACCCCGCTGATCGCTGAATGCTGACCGCTGAAAGCTGATAGCTGACCGCTTTCAATCAAACTTGCGGACCATGGTGATCATCCAGGGCTGGTAGCCGAGCAGCTTGCAGACGCGGAGCATGGCCTCGTTGCCGATGCCGATATAGGCCTTCATGAACGCGGCCCCGGCTTGGCGGCACCACTCGTCGGCGGCTTCCTTCAAGGTCTGCCCTACGTCATGGCCACGGTACGCGGGATCGACGTAGATGCCTTTGATCGTGCCGAACTTGCGGTCCGTGTTCGGGTCCACTTGCAGAAGGCAGATCGCGAGCCCGATTACCCGCGGGGGCGCTTCGTTCGGCTCCCTGCTCTCAGCCAGGAGCACGCACGAGTTCCCGTCCTCGCCGCGCATCCATTGCAGCAGCTTTTGGCGGCTCTCCGCTCGGAGACGGGGCTTGGTTTCGTAGTCCAACAGCCATTCGCTGCCGATTGATTCGAACCAGTCGGTGATCAATTCGATGTCGTCGCCTTCATTCATCGGACGAATCGAGGGTATCATCACGTCCTCCACGTCCCGCGAGACGCTCCCCAAGGAGTTCCTCAGCGTTTCTTTTTGCCGCGCAGCAGTTTGCGGAGCACCTGGGCCGCCGACTTGGCCTCATCTTCGGTCTTGAAGGCGAGGTAAAAGACCGTTTTTCGGCCCATCGTCGCGGCCGAGGCGCCTCGGATATTAATGTCGGCGGTTGCGATCGCGCGGGCCAGCTCCGCCCCCAGACCCTTGCGATCCGGGCCTTCGATGCGGAGGGCGTGCATCCCGACCGCCGAGACCAGCCCCACCTCGACGGCGGCGCGCTTCTGCTTCTTGCCGATCAGCGGGGCCACGAAGATGCGTGAGGTTTTCTCCGAGACGCGGCGGGCAATGAGAAACTCCAACTCGGCGTCCGCTTCGTTCAAGGCTTCGAGCACCCGCGCCAACCTCCCCGGCCGATTCAGAGTGTCCCCGGCCCAGACTTCGACTTTCTTGACCGTATACGCCATGTTTTCACTCCGTTTGTGTGCAAAGATGTACATGATACGATGTCTGAACAGACGCGTAGTATAACGAGTGGTTCGAGGCGTGCGAACGTTTGGACGCGGGAAAACATGCGGAGAAACACCATGGACGTGCTCGCAGCGATCAGGACCCGCCGGAGTGTGCGATCCTATTCATCTCGACCGATACCGGCCCGGGTACTGGCCCGCATGAAACAGGCCCTGCGCTGGGCTCCGTCGGCGTGCAATATGCAGCCCTGGCGTTTTGTTTTCGTCACCGACGCCGAGCTGCGTCGGCAGGTGGCCCAGGCCGCCTACGATCAACTCTGGATGTCCGTGGCGCCGGTGACAGTCGTCGGCTGCGGCCTGCCCGGGCAGGCCTACAAGAAGATGGGCGGGTACGGCAACAGCGTCGACGTCGACGTCGCCATCGCGCTCGACCACCTTACGCTGGCCGCCGTTGCCGCGGGGCTGGGGACCTGCTGGATCGGGGCGTTTGATGAGAAGCAGGTCAAGCGCGTGCTCGACGTTCCGCGCCACGTGAAGGTGGTGGCGATGACGCCTCTGGGATATCCCGCCTCGCCGGACTTGAACACGCCGCTGAGTGAATCCAAGCGGAAGCCGGAAGCCGAGGTTTTCAGCATCGACCGCTACGGTCAGACGAATTAAGGTTGGCAATTACGGTCACTGATGAGTAATGCGAGCTATGTTTTCGCCGGCGGAGGCACGGGCGGGCATCTGTTTCCCGGTTTGGCCGTTGCCGAGGCGCTACGGGAGCAGACGTCTGAGGCGCGGATCGCATTCTTCACGACGACGCGCGCCTTGGATCGACAACTGCTGGAGCCGACGGCGTACGAGCAGATCACACAGCCGGTGCAGCCCCTGACGTTGAATCCACTGAAGCTGCCCGGCTTCTGGTTGGCTTGGCGACGGAGTGTGCAAGCCGCCCGCGGGTTCCTCAAGGCCAGACAGGTGCGGGCGGTGCTGGGGCTCGGGGGTTACGCCGCGGGGCCGGCTGTGGTGGCGGCTCGGAAGCTTGGGATTCGGACGGCGATCCTCAACCCGGATGCGATCCCCGGGCGTGCCAATCGGCATCTGGCAGGTTATGCGGAACTGGTGGTGTTGCAGTGGGACGTCACCCGTCAATACTTCCCCCGGGGCACGAACTGCCAGGCGTTGGGATGTCCTATCCGAGCCGGCTTCACGGGGGCCGATCCAGCCGCAGGACGGCGGCGCTTCGAGCTCGTTCCCGAGCGGCCGGTGCTGCTGGTCACGGGGGCCTCGCAAGGGGCTCGGACGATTAATCAAACGGTGACGCGGGTCTGGCCGGCTTTTCACACGACTCACCCGGAATGGCAATTGCTGCACCTGAGCGGCCCGGCCGACGAAGCGGCGGTGCGGGCAGCATACGCCACGGCGAAAGTCCCCGCCCGGGTTTTGAGCTTCACGCACGAGATGCCGCTGGCACTGGCGGCGGCGGACCTGGTGATTTCGCGGGCCGGGGCATCCACGCTAGCGGAGCTGACCGCGCTGGGCAAGCCTGCGATCCTGTTCCCCTATCCGTACCACCGTGATCGGCATCAACATGCGAACGGCCAGATTCTGGTTAATGCCGGGGCGGCCATCATGTTGGAGGATCGTAGATCGGGTGAAAAAAACGAGGCCGCCCTGCGGACGGCCCTTGACCAGGCGGCCGACCCACGACGGCGGGGCAAGATGGCGACAGCGGCGGCCGGTCTTGCCCGGAACGGAGCAGCAGATGATGTGGCGGCTTTTGTAGTTTTGGCTTGGCCGGAGTCGGAAGCGCGCTATCTTTGAGTATATGGGGAAATATATCCTTGGCGCGGTCTTCGGCCGCAACCAAAGAGGATTGCGGATCGGGGAAAAAGTGGGAAGGATGAGTCCCCGAAGGGGACGACGGAATACAGCCCAGGGCGAAACGCAGGGTTGTTGAGGCGAGCCCCAGCGAGCCCCCGCAGGGGGCGACGGAAACGTGGGCCTAAGTGTTGCGTTCAGAATGAGCTTCCACGAGTGGGCACTTCCGTCGCCCCTTTCAGGGGCTGGCATTTATATGGGTTCTGTTAACCCAGGGCTCGCTGCGCTTCGCCCTGGGCTTTATTCCGTCGTCCGCTCCGCGGACTGCCGAAGACCTTTGCAGCAGCCCTCAGAATCTTCGCGGCGCGCGAAGAAATCGAACGTTTGCATTGCAGGGAGGTGTGCGGTGATTAGTCAGACAACTGAGTATGCTTTGCGGGCCGTGGTCTGGTTGGCGGCCAACCCCGACAAGCCGTTGACGGCCCAGCAGATTGCCGAGGCGACGGCATCGCGATGATTGAGAAGGCCTTTACGGCCTGCAAGATCAGCAATTTGATCGACCCCAGCCTCGAGTCCTCCCCGCTGTGTGCCTTCGGGCCCAAGTCCGACCCGGCCGCGCGCGGGGAGAAGCGCGCGAAACGATAGTGCCACAGCGCGCAGAGGCCCGAGAACAAGTGTAAGATGATCGTTGCTATCCTCGCCTCGGTAGGCGAGTAATATTTTTCGACAGTGCTTTTTGAACAGGGATACAATGGCCAAGCAAATTGCGACGAACATTACGTGGCATGCAGGACACGTCGAACGGGAGCAGCGAAACGAACTGCTCAAACAGCGTGGGGCGACGATCTGGTTCACAGGCCTGAGCGCCTGCGGCAAGAGCACGATCGCGTTCACGCTGGAGCACGCTCTGGTCGAACAACGCGGGCATTTGTCCTACGTGCTCGATGGAGACAACATCCGGCACGGGTTGAACAAGAACCTCGGTTTTTCGCCGGAAGACCGGAACGAGAACATCCGCCGCATCGGCGAGGTGGCGAAGCTGTTCGCCGACGCGGGCGTGCTGACGTGCACCAGCTTCATCAGCCCGTACCGGGTTGATCGCGACCAGGCCCGCAAGATCCACGAGGAGGCGGGGCTGCCGTTCATCGAGGTGTTCGTCAAGGCCTCGGTCGAGACCTGCGAGCAACGCGATCCGAAGGGGCTGTACAAGAAAGCCCGGGCGGGCGAGATTCCGGAGTTCACCGGGGTATCGGCGCCGTATGAAGAGCCGCTCAACGCGGAGATCGTGCTGGAAACCGAGGAGCTTTCGGTCGAGCAGTCGGCCCAGGTGGTGCTGAATTATCTGGTCGAGCAGGGGCTGCTGCGGGAGGCATGAGCCGGCCTCGGCTAGCGGCGCACCGTTAGTCAATGCGAACGCAGGAGTGACTCTTGGCCGCGGATCAGTTAGACATCATCTTCACCATGCCGCATCCGGATGACGTGGAAATCACCTGCGGCGGGCCGCACGCCGGGGGCCTCGCCGGACCATTATCAGGGGCAGCTCATTCTGGAAGGGGCCCGGTTTTGCTCGCAATTGACGAAGTGGGATGAGCGCTTCGACCACACCGAGCCGCACCGGATCGAATGGCTGTGGTACCGGCCGGTAGCTCTTTCAGCGGAGCAACTCAGCTTCCCGGCGACATTCGTAGTGGATGTCAGCGACGTATATGAGCAAAAGCTCGCGGCGATCTCGTGTTACAAATCACAGTTTGACGAGCAGCGGCTGGCGCGGCTGCTGCACCGCGTGCGTGCGATGGACGCGGTGGACGGGGCTCGGTGTGGGTTCGAGTACGGCGAGTTGTTCGCGTTGCCGCACGCGCTGCCGATGCGAGATCCGCTGGCTCATTTTGAAGGCTTGTCGCCCATGAATCGATTGGCCACGCGGCCTTAGCTTGGCCCGAGCGAAACGGTCGCCAGCGGCTTGTATTGGGCTCCGGTCGGCAGCAGGCGACTCTCAATGACTACCACGCGCTCGACCTGCATCTGCTCGGTCTCCAGGGGCGGCGCCGTTTCCAACACCTCACGCAGCACGCGGGCGCCCGCGCTCGAGCGGCTGCGGCCGAGGGTGATGTGGGGGGTGTACGCGCGGGTTTCCGGCTTGAAGTTCAGCTTGGCAAGCAGGGGATCCGCCGCTTCGACCCACCGGCGGCAGCCTTTGGTCGGGTCCTCGACGCCGCACCAGAGGACGCGCGGGTTGCGCGGGGCGGGGAAGACGCCGAGGCCCTTGATCCGCAGTGAAAAGGGCTCGACTTGCGAGCCGGCGGCAACGACGGCGTCGCAGACTTGCGAGAGTTGTGCGTCACGCACTTCGCCGAGGAACTTCAGCGTGAGATGCAGTTGGCGTTCGGTGACCCAGCGGACGCCTTCGGCTGGGGGCAAGCCGCGCAGCAGTTTGAGCAGCGGGCCGCGGAGGGCGGGCTCCAATTCGATGGCGATGAAGGTGCGCACGAGTGTGTCCTTTCAAGTGTTTGCCGTTTCCTGCCGGTAGTATAACTGCCGGGCATTCCGAGCGAGTACCCCGGCACGTTGGGGGAAGACCGAGGAATCTAGCCGCGACAGCGCAATGAAGCCAGCGCTCTGTCAACGCTGATTTGACGGGTTGGGTAGTGTTTGATTTGTTTGCGGATTGCAGCCGTATGCAGCAGGGATCAGCACCTTCGGCGGATTGGGCCGTTTCAGAAAACATCTGGCGTCCGTCGGGAGGGCGAGGCTCCTGCCGAGCCGCGGCTCGCCGGGAGGCTCGCCCTCCCCAAGCGACGGACTTGTGCGGCGGACTGCTAGGCCCGCGGGTGCGATTTGTCGTAGGCTTCCTTAACGGTCTCGCCGGTCAGGTGCGTGTAGATCTGCGTCGTGCTTAGGCTCTGGTGGCCGAGCATTTCCTGCACGCTGCGCAAGTCCGCCCCGCGTTGCAACATGTGCGTGGCGAAGCTGTGCCGCAACGTGTGCGGGCTGACCGACAGGTCCAGACCGGCCTCGAGCAGGTATTTGTCGAGCTTGCGGCGGACACTGCGCGTGCTCAGGCGTCTGCCATGCTTGTTGATAAAGAGGGCCTCCGGGTCGAAGTTGGCACTACGCGGATTAGTGCGGCGTAAGTCCAGAAAGTGGATAATAGTCTGGACGGCGCCCGGCCCGAGCGGGATGACGCGGCGTTTCTTGCCCTTCCCGTTCACGCGCACGACGCTGTTGGTCAAGTCCACGTCGCTGATGTTGAGCGCAATCAGCTCGCTGACCCGTATCCCGGTCGAGTAAAGGGTTTCCAGCATGGCCCGGTCGCGGGCACCCAGCAGCGTCGTCGTGTCCGGGTTCGACAGGAGCTTCTCAATTTGCTCCACCTCCAGATACTTCGGAAGCCGCTTGTCCTGCTTGGGCGTGCGGATCGGCGTCACGGGATTCGTGCTGAGATAGCTGCGGCGGACAAGGAACTTGTAGAAGCTCCGCAACGTGGCCAGCTTGCGCGCGACAGTGCTCTTGCAGTAATTGTTGTCGCGCAACAGCGACATGAACGCACGCGCGTCGTCCGTTTCCAGCAGCAGCAGCCGGCGGTTTAGTTCCTCGCCGGTCACGTCCGGTGGCGGGGCCACTTTGGAAATGTCCAGCCCTTTCCCGTCCTGGCCGTTGCCGCCGCCACCTTGCGGTGGGCTCACGACACACAGATAGCCACAGAATTGCTGGAGGTCCGCGGCGTAGCACTTGGCCGTGTGAGGCGAGAAGTGCCGCTCGGCGCGGAGGTAATTAATGAACTGTTGTACAAGGCTGGCCTGATCGCTCATTCTGTCATCCACTTCGGCGATAATTGTCGGCCTTTGGCCGCGGCTTACCTCTTGCGTCCTCTAAATCGCAAACGAGCCCTTACTCAACCTGGGCAACGGAATCGAACTCTCGGGAAAGCTGCTGACCCATCTGGTAACTCAAAACGGCCGCATCGAACCAATCAAACTCACTCTCGGGGTCACCGGCCAAAGCGACGAAACTGGCGAGCAGTTCCGACTCGAAGCCTTCCTCGTAGCGGAAGACAAAGCGGTGCTCCCCTTTCACCATACTCAAACATCGTGGGGCCGTGCTCATGATTCCGCCTCTGGCGGCGTAACGGCTTGCTGACCATTTGCGTCCTGCAATAACATCGTCCGGATCAGCGCCCAACCAAAATAACGGACGTACAGTTCCTGCGACTTTGTGTATTTACGCCAGCCGTAAGGGCTCCCGGCTCCATCACGCCGCGCGGCAAAAGCACGGATATCCTCTAATGGCTCTTCGTCCGCCGCGTTGAATACTCGCTGCACCTGCAATCGCGAGCACCCGTGGCGATGACGAAAACGCCGCGGTCATCCCAGCACCGATGCACGTAGCGGTTTTGGCACACAGGGTGATTATACCCTCTATATATCCGCCCGATAAGGCCTTTTCGTAACCGGTTCGGGAACAATTCCGCGCGGCCAGCTCCCGCGGCATCGATGCAACAGCCCGGAACAGCTCCCTCAAGCCCCCGTTACCGGTTGCTGTCTGGCAGCGAGAAGACATCCTAATTCCTTGTAAACACAGTAGTTGCATCAATAATCCCGTGAAGCACGCCCCGGACTGGGCGGGGCCCTCGCATAGCTGTCGGACTTGGTCGTGAGCGATAAAACATTCTCCGTGATTGACCGAGGCGAGACAAAAAAAATGCGCCCCCCTCCGACCAAACAGGATTGAAAGCCGGCTCGGCTCCGCCGGTCAGCTTCATTTGGAAACCGGTTTCAGTGTGATCTCCGAAAAGGGACCAGCCGTCGTGGATGTCGACGGGGTTGCGGTTGTGGTTTGCGGGCTCGCTCCCGGACCCAGGTGACGAAACTGCAATCGACTCCGATCGCGCTCCCACTCTCTGAGAACCTGGTAACAGACTGACAACAAAGACAGCCGAAACCAGCGCAGCGGAATGTATAGCTTGTCTCGTGCAATGCATCTCATGTCCTCTGAGCGGACCGTGGGTGATTCGATGACCTCACACTGCCGGTGATATCGATTATTGCGGCAGCGGTTGTCATTAACCCGGACAAAGTCCGCTCGCCGAACATTCTAGTTATCGGCACATCCGGAGATTTTGTTGATTGGTAGAACTGATGAAATGCCGGAACTACGGCCCTGTGCGTGTTATTTCCATTTTCGTCTTTGACGGGCCGGCTTTGTCCAGCGCGTCGTGAACGATTCCAGGGGTGAGCAGCACCGGGAGATCGAAGACGTCCTCGGGGCGGTCGGCGGGATAGATGAGGTTCAGAGGAACAGTGTTTCGCCCAAAGGCCAACAACTCTTGGCGAATCACTTCATTCGGCTTTCCATAGTCGGCTTTGATGGGGATAACCCCATTTCCCCGCATCTTGGATCGCGTGGAACCGGTTTCTAGCGAGCTGGCTTTGTTGGTCAGGCACGTGGCGCACCAAGTCGCCGTGTAATCAACATAAACCGTATATCCCAGCCGGCATATTTCCTCGGCTAAACCTGGGCGGTATGGTTGCCAGGGGATGTGAGCGCTCCAGTCGGCCCGCGCCACAGTCGCCACGATTTCATCCGGAGTAAGCACCACCGTCTCGGCGAGTGGATCGTGTGGGTTCCCAGGCCGCATGGCGGCCTGCAAATCGTACATGTAGAAAAAGCTGAACCACACGCCGAACGCCGCGATTGCGACGGCCAAGACCCAGGTGGTCAGGCGTTTACCGATTTCCCAATTAAGTTGAATTTTGCCGATCAGCCACAAGCTGATAGCGAGGAAGCCAAGGAAGGAGGTCGTCCAGACGACGCCGTGTGCATCGAGCTGGTCGCTGATGATCAGCAGGAGCCAAACCGCGGTGGCGAGCAGCACAAAGCCCATCGCCTGTTTGAAGGTGACCATCCAAGGGCCGGGTTTGGGCAGCCATTGGAGCCAGCCCGGGAAGACGGAGAGCAGCAGATAGGGGCTCGACATGCCCAGACCCGCCGCGCTGAAGACGAGCAAGGCCACGGACATCGGCTGCGTCGCCGCCCAGGCCGCGGCGGTGGCGAAAAACGGCGCCGTGCAAGCGGTCCCGAGGAGCGTGGCGAGCAGACCCTTCAGAAACGACCCGGTGTAACCTTCACGACCAATGGCTTCCCCCAGCTTGTCGGCCGCGGCGCCGGGCAACGTGATCTCGAACACGCCAAAGAGATTCAGGGCGAACACAAACAGCAGAGCAGTCAGGCCGATGACCACCGGGGGGTGTTGCAAGGGGACTTGGCCGTAGCCGGTCAGAATACCGAAGACCCAGAACCAGACCATGATGCCGGCGCAGAACGCCAAGCCGAGCCGCAGGACACGGCCGCGATCCTCGCCGGCCTGCTTCACGAAGCCGATGATCTTGATCGAGATCACCGGGAAGACACACGGCATGATGTTCAGAATGAGCCCGCCGAGAAACCCGAGGAGGAGTTTCACCAGCAACGTGCTTAAGTCGAAATCCGCTTTCGTTCCCGGGGCGGACGTGGCCACGGCGATCGTCGGCACGAAGTTGCTAAGACTGGCACCCTCTGCCAGCGGTTCGTTCGGCGTGTCAGCCGTGAAACGGATCACACTTTCAACCGTTTCCGGCGGGGCGCACGAGCCGTCCAGGTCGGAGCACGTCTGGTAAGTGAAAAGGACTCGCAGGGCGACTGCGCCGCTGGGGAATTCCTCGTCGAGCGAGATCGGCACGTGGATTTTGACCTCGCCGCGCTGCTCGCGGACGGTGCCGAAGTATTTCGTCTTTTTCACTTGCGGCTTGGGCCACTTCTGTTGTCCTAACTCGATGCCGTTGATCTTCTCGATGAACAGTTGCGAGGCGATGAGGTTTTCGTTGCCGGGGTCGTGGTCCTGGATGTGGTAGCCTTTTTTGACGCGGATTGTGAGGATCAACTCGGCCTCATCTGCGAGTCCGATTGTCTCTTTTGAGACCGCGATACTGCTGCTTTCTATGAAAGGTGCCTTGGCCAGTGGCTTCGGCAGCGCGGCCCGAGCCTCTTCAAACAGCTTCTCGTTGGCCGGCACGGGCTCGTCCAGGGATACGTTCAGTATGAGGGTGGCGTCGGTCGTGATCGGGATGCACAGCACCTTGCACGCCAGGCTGGACACGACGGCCTTGAGCGTGATCGGGCCGGGTTCGATGTCGGGTGCGAGTTGCAGCGTGCTCAGCACCACAAAGCGCCTGTCAAGCTCCAGGGATTTCACGCCGGCTTCTTCGCCGAAATAGGGCGTCGGGAACCGCAGTTCGCCGATAGTGACGCCCGGCGGGACCTCGAATCGGACGGTGGTCGGCAGGCCGGTATCGAGAATGATGGGGTGGTATAGATGCCAGTCCTGCTCGACCTCGATCACGATGGCCAGCTCCGTTTGGCCGCCGGGCTGGACCGAATCATGGGCGGCGTGCATCTGGGCGGAGATTTTCGGCGCACCGGTCGGCTGGAGCAACGCGACCACAGGCAGCAGCAGGGCAACCATGTTCATCTACTGTTTCTCACTCGCTCGCTAACCTCTTTGTCGATCAACTCTCTGCATTGCAAACGATCGATTTCTTCGCGCGCCGCGAAGATTCCGTGGCTGCCGCAAGGGTCTTCGGCAGTCCGCGGAGCGGACGACGGAATAAAGCCCAGGGCGAAGCGCAGCGAGCCCTGGGTTTGCAGAACCCATACAAGTACCAGCCCCTGAAAGGGGCGCCGGAAGCGCCCAAGCTCGTGGAAACCCGTTCTGAACACAACACGCAGGCTCGCATTTCCGTCGCCCCCTGCGGGGGCTCGCTGGGCTACACCTCACTAACCCAGGGCTCGCTGCGCTTCGCCCTGGGCTATATTCCGCCGTCCCCTGCGGGGACTCAACCTTCTCCCTTTTCCATTTTCCCCCGATCCGCAATCCCCATTCCGCATTCCGCAATCCCCGATCCTCAATCCCCAATCCGCATTCCGCCATCCTCAATCCTCGATCCTCAATCCTCAATCCTCTTTGGTTGCGGCCGAAGGCCGCGCCAAGTGCTCCGCGGTGAGATATCCAGGTTAGTAATTGATAACAGTAGTAGCGCGGAAGTATTCCCGGAGTTCAAGGGTTGTTTCAGAAAGCATTGGCGGGAGGGACGCTGCCGCCGTCGTATTCGAATTCATATTCGTCGAACAGGCGCTGCCCGGTGGGCAGGTGCAGCCGGACGCTGAGGGAATAGCGGCCCGGGCGCAGCGGCTTCTCATCGAGTTCCAGGGGGAAGTGATAGAAGCGCGACAGCCGGTCCCGGTACATCCGCATCGTTTTTTCGGACTTGATCTCGACCGGCCAGAAGGCCACCCGCGCGCCGATCGGGCCCGAGAGGCGGCGGGTCTGCAACTCGAAATGAAACGTCCCGACCACCTTGGTCAGGTCGTCAAACGAATCGCGGGCTTCGAGGATGACCTCCAGGGCGTCCGGCTGGCCGTCGCCGGCGAGGCTGACCGGTTTGGTCCATTCCAGAATCTTGATCTTGGCCGGCATGACGAGCTGCACATACTCCGCCAATTCGGGATCGTCCGTCTGGAGGCGCGCGTGGGACAACGTGCAGGCGCTGAGACCGAGCCAGGCCAGAGAAGCGAGCATGAGCATGGGAAGCGGCGCGAAAGGCACGAACGCGGGACGGCGGTTTGCTGGCATAGTAAACATAGTGAACCACACTTCAGTCTGACGAGGCACACACGACAATCACTCTCAAGGGGGCAGTATATCGGGAAACCGCGCTCTCAGGCCAGCACCCCCGCGGGCTGAAGAACGTGGGAACGTGACAAGGTGATAAGGCTGCAATAGGTTGCGAACGACCGCGCGGGCTGAAGCCCGCGGCTCTTCGGAGCGTACACGAAACACGCGCGCTACTATTGCTCATCCGTGCCGGT
This sequence comes from Phycisphaerae bacterium, assembly GCA_023128695.1. Classification (GTDB taxonomy): domain Bacteria; phylum Planctomycetota; class Phycisphaerae; order UBA1845; family Fen-1342; genus JAGMDK01. The sequence continues at coordinate 2,109 of JAGMDK010000238.1, read as the reverse complement.
TCCGGCCGCCGGGCGCTTCTGGGCGAAGAGCCACTTCCACAGCGCGGGATCGGCGTAGGTGCGGTCCCAGACGTTGTGGCGCATGCCCTTGTACTCGGTGTATTCGACCTGGCCGCCGGCCTTGCGGATCGCCACGACCATCTGGCGGGTCTTCGTGACCGGGACGTTCGGGTCGGTATCGCCGTGGAAGCACCAGATCGGCACATCGGCCAGCCGCGGGGCCAGCTTCTCAGCCAGGCCGGTGGAATCGCCCAGCTCGGCAAACCCGCAAATGGGGACGACGGCGGCGAACCGGCCGGGGAGGCCGGCGGCCAGAGCCCAGGCCCCGTGGCCGCCGAGCGAGAGGCCGGTCAGGTAGATACGGTCAGGATCGCAGTGGTACCGGCGCGACGTTTCCTCGACACATTTCAATGCCATCCGCCCCATCGGCCCGAGCCCACGGGGGCCGATCCAGCTCTGCCGCGGGCGGCATTGGGGCATTACGACGAGGGCCGGAATGAGGTGATGGTGCTTGCGAATGGCCGTCCCGAGGCCGACTTCGGTTTGCAGAAAACCGTCGCGGCCGCGTTCGCCCGAGCCGTGCAGGAACAGGATCACCGGCCAGGCCTGCTCGGGCGTGTAGTTCGGCGGGACGTAGACACAGTACGCATAGGTTTCGTCATCGAGCGTCAAGGTTTTGTAGAGAAAGCCGGTGGCGATCCGCCCGGTCTCCGGCTTGGGCGGGGGCGGTTCAGACGACAGTGTAAGACCGAAAGAAAGCACGAGTGCACATCCTGACAAACCGAACATCACCAGCCTCCAACTAGTGCTCTGTCAACGTAGTGTTGATGGGTGGCACGGCCGTGTCGGCCGTGAATACCTGCGGCTTGTACACGGCTGACACAGCCGTGCCACCCATCGTCAATTGACGGCTGACAGAGCACTCGATCCGCCGAGTTCATAACGTCTCGCAAAGGGTAGTCCGCTTATTTACGGTCCGGATGCTCTTTGTAATACCGCGAGATAGTCGGCACCAGGTATTCGTTGAACGCCCGCTGTGCGTCGTAATCCGGCTGCCAGTCCCAATCATTGCGGGCCGGGCTGTCGTCCACGTCGGCCGGCCAGGTATCCACGATCCGGGCCCGGGCGGGGTCCGGGTCGAACGTGATGTCCGCTTTCGGGAAGGCTTTCAGGACGTAATCACGGACTTCGCCCGCCGTCGGGCTGAAGGCGCCCACGTTGTAGACCCGCTGCGTCAGGCGGTCCTCCGGGGCTTCGGCGAGAGAGATCAACGCCTTGATCCCGTCGGGCATCACCATGAACGGAATCCGGGCGCGCTCGGAGACGAAGCAGGCATAGGGCTGACCCTGGGCGGCGGCGTGGATCATTTCAGGGGCGAAGTCGCTGGTGCCGCCGGTCGGCAGGGTCACGGCGCTGATCAGGCCCGGGAAGCGGATGGCCCGGAAGTCGACGCCGCTGGAGGTCCACTTGGCCGCGGTCTGGCGATAGTTAAACGTGTAGTAGCGGCCCAAGTGCTCGCAAGCCAGCTTGTTGCAGCCGTACATCGTGATCGGGAAGTTCCAGTCGTTCTCACGGATGCGGCCGACCTTGGTCTTGGTCTCCACGTCGGGCAGGCCGTAGGCGGCGATCGAGCTGGGGAAAAGGAACTTGACCCGATTGCCGTGCCAGCGGGCCTGCTCGGTCGCGAGCTTGATCAGCTTGAGCGTGCCGTTGACGTTGACGTGGTGGGCGGTTTCGGGCGCGAACTCGGCCCGCGTGCTGAGCAAGGCCGCCAGATGATAGATGGCGTGAATCTCGTACTCGGTGACGAGCCGCTCGGTCAGGTCGTCGTCGAGGATGTCGCCGGTCATCCAGGCGTGGCAGAGCGGGCGGAGCTGCTTGTCCATGGGGTTGAGGTCGAGCGCGACGAGGTTGTGGTCGCCCTTTTTGTGGAAGTATTCGAGCAGGCCGTGGCCGATCTCGCCGTTCGCGCCGGTGATGAGGGCGACGGGTTTCCGCATGGTCGTCTCCATTGCCAAGATCCTCCGAAGATCGAGCGAGTAGTGTCCGAAAAAGGCGCGCCCCGTGCAAGTCCGAGCTTTTCACCGTCGGGAGGGCGAGGCTCCTGCC
>JAGMDK010000237.1 GCA_023128695.1 Phycisphaerae bacterium | reverse complement strand
AGCCGCGGCTCGCCGGGAGGCTCGCCCTCCCAAAGTAGAGGCTCGCCCTCCCCAAGCGACGGACTTTTTCTGAAATTGCTTTAGATTCCTCCGTCGTCCGCCGCCGGCTCCGCGTTCGACGTCGGCTCTGCGTTCGCCGCCAGCTCTGCGTTCGCCGCCGCTTCCCGGGCGGCGCCGAACAGGGCGATGCAGGTAATGATGAGCAGGATCACCCCGGCCAGCGTGAACCCCATGCTCGCGCAGCCGCCGAGGGCGAGGCCGAGACCGCCGATGATCATGCCGGCCAGGGTGCCGCTGGTGGGCTTCGTGAACGGCGGCGCGAAGGGCATGGAAGCGGGCCGCGTGCTCGGCGCGGAGGTCGTCAGGCTGAACTGGCCGGGGCCGGTCGCAGTAACCGTGAAAGACGCGGGCGCGGTAGTCGTAATGGCGGGTGCGGTAGTCGCGGTGGCGGGCGCGGTGCTCGCGGTCCCCGGCCCCGGAGCCGTACTCAGAGTCGAAAGCGACGTGAATACAGACTTGATCGTCGGCGCGGCCGCCGCAAAAAACACGGCGTAAGCGGCGAGAAACAGCACGAAAGAAAACAGCAGGCCCCAGAACGCGACCCGCGCAAAGCGAACCAGGCCCGGGCGTGGAATACGCCGCATCAACGTCGCCAGGTAGTGCATGAGCGCGAGCGGCGTGAGCACGTACGCGGCGAGCATAATCAAGCTGACCACCAGGGCGCGGACGGCGAAATCAGCGAACGCCGGACTGAAAGACGGGGGCGGCCCGCCCGGAGTGAACGTCGGCATCGGCGGCATGGTGAGGCTGAGCAGCAGGTTGGCCGCCAGCGGGATCGGCAGCAGGAAGCAGGAGACGCGGATCAATCGCCGCGCGGTCCGCCCCGGGTCGCCCGCGTCCGGTTCCGGATCGGGCCGGGTTAGATAAAACAAACCGACGATGGCGATACCGGTCGGGATCAGGTCCACAAGGAATTCCACCAGCGCCAGAGTGCGGATCAGCGTCTGGGACGGCGACATCAAGTTCTGCGGCGACGAAAACGCAAACGCGAGACCAACCAGCCCGGATAGCAAGGGAGCCACGAAAACGGAGGCGCCGATCCCGATCAGAATCAGCAACATGCCGCGCGCCAGGCTCTTGACCCACCGCGGCGAAGCAAACCGTAGATAGTATCCGTGCAGCGCCTCGGCCACCGGGTGGGCACACTCGGGACAGAGAGCGTCGGCCTTCAGCGTGCGCAAGTTGTAGCCACAGTTCACGCAGGGCGCGTCCACGGCCACCCGTCCCTCGGCGTCGAGCATGGGGGAGCTGGTTGGCGAAAATGACGTGGTCACGGCTCTTGGTCTCCCGGGCAAGTGCTGAGGGCCTCGGTGATCCAGCCTTCGGCATCAAGTGCGCTGAAATTATTTGGGGTCGGCGGGTATTCCATGATCACTTTCGCAGATCGTCGTAGGCCTGAAGAATTAGCTCGGCGGTGCGGTAGGTACCGATTTCACTGGTGTCCCGACGCAGGGTACCGGTAAACGTGGACAGGATATAGTCCACGTCGTCGCGGTCGATGCCATATAACAAAAAGTAGGCCGCGTCGAGTTCGGCGCGTAGCTGCGCGCGTTCTTCAACCTTCCACTTGTGGACCCCCAGCTTGAAATCGGCTGCTTCGGCCAGCGGCAGCATGTCGTTCGCCGTACACGTCAGCTTGAGCACCCGCTCCGAAATCCAACGCTCCAGGATTTGCCGACGGCTCCAAGGGCAGTGCTCGGAATAGGTGTCGGGTGAAAGCATGGGGAACTGCTCGATAAGAAAGAAATTAAGGTTTACATTGCCAATCTTTTGACGAGCGATGTAATCCAAGATGAAACAGTTAAGATTAGCTAGTAGACAACATACTTGCTGCCATTGGATATTTTCGTCCGGTATTATCAATGGTGCAGAATTGCCCACGGCGGACCATGGGATTAGTGAAGCGATCATGGTCCGTTCGTTCGTTGGACTTGTAACATTCTTAAAGCAGATATAGGCAAGTCGCTTTTTTTCTCCAATTGCTGTTTCGATATGATCCTGCTCGATCCACCAACGTGGTTGTACTACAAATTCCGGATTTTGATGCTCGACGAGACTTGTTCGTTTTGTTTGCCCCTGACGGAGCCAATTTTCCTTGTTAACCAACACGCTCGCCGCGCGGTGGTCGAAGGCCTGCACCATCTTGGCCTCGTACAGGGGCAGGAAGACGCGCCGGCGTTGCTTCCAAACGTTGCCGTGCGGTTTGAAACCCATCTTGGCTAGCTGCTCAGCGGTATGGAACAGTTCCGCGTCATTAGTTTGATCAAACATACGAACGAATTTTATGCCCCACGGGTTGCCGCCTTGCTCGCGGTTTTTATCAACCAACACGGGCACGCGGCGGTAGATCGACTTGGTCAGTTCGGCGTCGCGGCGTGTACGGAACACCGGGCAGGTGTGCGTGTTGGGATTCACCAGCGCCATGTCGTCGGCGCTCAGGGCAATGTGACGCTGCTTGTCCTTCAGGTCGTCCATCGTGTGGGCGAAGAAGGCGAAGTCGGCCGCTGGGGTCTTGACCGTGCTCCCGCCGAAGACGAGCGTGCTGAACTTGAAGGAGCGATGAACGTCGGGGAAAAGCCCTTTTCTGTTCTCAAAATCATAAAGCCGGATTAGTGCCTGCGCGGACATCAGTTCGGTGAAGATGTCCTTCGTGGTCTTATCACTGGCGATACCTGAGGGGACCAGGAGGCCGACGCGGCCGCGCGGCGCGACGATGTTGCGAGCAATCTCGGTAAACAGCATATATGTGTTGATATCGCCCCGGCCCGTCAGCGGATAGCGGCCGGACCGGCGGGCATAATCCAGGATGCGCTCGGCGGCCTGCCGCGCGTCGAGATAACGCGCGAACAGGGCCGGATTCTGCTTTTCGAGCTGGGCGATCAGCTTGCGACGTTGGGCGGCATTGACCGCGCCGGCGATGGCCGGCGCCGAAAGAGCGAAGAACTCGCGCTCCTGCAATTTGAGCCGTTCCCAGGGCGGATTGCCGATCACACAGTCAAAGCCGGGTTGGTCGCGCTCGAAGACGGCGGGAAACACCTCTGCCCACTTCATGGCCCGCGGGTGTACGTCCGCATCATCCACCAGGCTGTTACGGCACACGATGTTGTGGGACAGATCCGCGAGCGTGCGGCCCCGCCGAGCCGAGCGAATCCACAGCGCGAGTTGGGTGATTTCGACCGCCTCCGGCGACACATCGACGCCGAACAGATTGTCGGCCAGGATCAAGTCGGGGATTCCGTCGGTCAAACGGTCCGCCTCGATATCTCTGCTCAAGGCCAGGTTGTCGATGAGTTCGGCGTACTGTTCCTCGAGATAGTCATAGGCGCGGATGAGGAAAGCACCACTGCCACAAGCGGGATCGCAGACCTTGAGCGCGCGCAATACGGCGAGGCAGTCGTGCCAATAGGCGACGAGTTTATCCTGGGATTGTTCGATCTGTGACTGATCGGGGTCGATCTTGTGTTGGCGGGCCACATCGGCACAACGCTCACGAAAAACCTCTCCGACGGTGTTTTGCACAAGGAAAGTGGTAAAATCGGGCGGCGTGTAGTATATGCCGAAGCGCTTACGCTGGGCGGAGGTCGGCATGGTGGGACCGGAGGGTGGCTCACCATTGCCGTTGCCGAACAAACCTCCCGCGCGCAACTTCTCCAATTCGGTGATTGACTTTTCGAAGAGGTGGCCCAGTACGTCCACGTTGATTTCATCGCGGAAATCGTAAGCGCCGATACCGCGGAAGAAATCGGTCCAGTGGTCGTCGAGCTGAAGGTCGTCTACCTCAGGGTCGTGTGCGAAGAGCCCGCCGTTGTAACCCTCTTCGAGATCGAGTCCTTTGTGTCCACGATTGACGGCTTGGAAGAGGTTCAGGAAGTTTTGCCAGCGCGGATTTGTAACCCGTGCGAGCGGAGGGATATCGCGCCAGGTACGCTCGATGATCTTGTTGGGCAACAGCCCGCGATCCTCGCAAAAGGCCACGAAGATGATGCGGTCCAGGAGCTTCTGGGCGATAGAAATTGCCTGGTCGAGGGACTGGTTTCGCTTGGTGTGCAGGAGATGGATGAGTTCCAGACGATGATTGCTGTATGCTTGATACAGCTCATCGCCGACCTCGCGCTGACGCTGCCCGGTTCGTAGTAGTAGTAGCTCGGCGCGGGGAGTTGGTTCCCGTCGCGTCGGCAGCAATCCGCCCGGACCGAAGATGTGATAAAACTGATCAAACAACTCCGGCTTACGTAGTCCTTGGAGCGTGAAAAGCTGGAAAGCGCGTGAGCCGTGGTCGCGGTGATAAAGTCGGATACTGACGAAGTTGCTGACAATCGCCCACGGGCAACCTGGTAAAGCGTTAAGGTAATCCCAGCACTGTTGAACCGGGGTTCGGCCGTTGAACCGGTCGCGGTCAAGATCGACATCCGCGCCTTTAAGCTCGATGACGGCCAGCGGCGTTTGTTGTGCGTCGATTGTGAAAATCCCCAAAGCACCATCGGCCGTGCCGCGGCCCGGCACGGTGAATTCACGTTCGAGTTGGTGGGTTTCGCAACCTTCCGTCAACGGTGAATAACCCAGAGCGTCACAGAATACCTCGCGCAGAAAGTCGGCATTGAGAGACGTTTCCTTTCTTGTGAGATGTCCCGTGTTTTCCAAGTCCGCCCACTTGTGCAAGATTTCGCGTGCCTTCGTTACAGCATCCCCATACAGGTGTGCTCTCTTCCTGGCCTCGGAGGCAAGATATGCCGGAAGAAACAATGAGCGCATAAGGCGTGCTGCCGCCGTCCCGGTCGGCACGGCATTGGAGAACAGAGGCTGTTGGTGCGTTTTCGTGGTCTCTTTGGCCATAGTGATAGTCGAAACCCATTCGTGACCAAGCCCAGGATCAATCGTACCGTCGAGGGTGAATAGCGGTCAATCTGCCAGTGCTGCTCGTTATCACCTCAAAGCCGAACGCGGAGCCAATTTGACGAACAACAACCCCACCGTTCTACTGCCACCATGAAACGCACGCTGTTTCTCGTCGTATTGTTGTTTGGCGCGGCCTTGTTTCATTTCAACGCGCTCATCGGCTGCCGGACGCCGGGCGGGGCGACAACGACGTCCGCCGGCGCGTGGCGGGCGGCGCCGTGGCCGTTGCCGGAGACCGTGCGCGGGGTCTGGGTGGCGCG
>JAGMDK010000236.1 GCA_023128695.1 Phycisphaerae bacterium | reverse complement strand
AGCTTTCAGCGGTCAGCATTCAGCAATCAGCTTTCAGCGGTCAGCTTTTACGCTGATTAGCGAGTAAGTACTTAACCTCAGTCATGTGCTCAGGCTGCTCCGAATAACACGCTATTTGTGACATTTACCCGTTGAATGCTCGACTTTCGGCTGATCGCTGATTGCTGACCGCTGAATGCTTACGGTTCGAGAAAGAGGCTGGGCCGCCGATTTTGTCATGCCCCCGGGCACACTTTCGCTTTGACTCCGCTCGGGCTGTGGGGCATACTTTCCGCTTGAGTTTCGGACGGAATGGTTCCGGCGTCGTGCGCGAGCCTGAGACAGTGTCTGTCTCAACCGACCCCGACCATCCATATAATTGAGGTGATCTCGCATGGTTCAAGGCACGGTGAAATGGTTCAATGAAACCAAGGGGTTCGGGTTTATCAGTTCGGACGAGGGAGAGGACGTGTTCGTCCACCACTCCGCCATCGTCGGCGAGGGACGCAAAACCCTCAAAGAAGGCGAGCGCGTGGAGTTTGAAACGCAGGAAGGGCCCAAAGGGCCAAAGGCCGTCGATGTGAAGCCCTCCGGCTGACAACGAACAACAACGTGGCGTGTTCAAGCCCTCCGACGGCAATCCTGTTCTGAGTCCGACCGCAAACGCGACAATGAATTGGATATCTTGTGCGAATCGCTCTAGTCAATCCCGTCACGCGCCGCTCGCAGGGCTATCACACTATCGGCAGCTTTCTCCCGCAGCTTGGCTTGCAGGTCCTGGCGCGCCTGGTGCCCGCTGGCCATCAGGTCGACCTCATCGATGAAGTCTTCGGGACCGAAGCGACCGCGGGGCTGCTTTCGGCGGGGCACTACGACCTCGTGGGACTGACCGGCTATAGCAGCGGCGCCACGCGGGCGTACGAGCTGGCGGCGGTGTGCAGACGGAACGGCATCAAAACCGTCATGGGCGGTCCACATGCGTCGGCTTGCCAGGAAGAGGCGGCCCCGCACTTCGATTCAATCGCGGTGGGCGAGTGCGATGAGATCTGGCCCCAGATCGTTCGTGACGCCGACGCCGACCGGCTCCAGCCGCGCTACGAGGGTCGGCTCTCGGATTTGGCAGAGCTCGGCCTCGGCGGTGCCGCTCAGACCTTGCAACCGGTCAACGGCCAGTACGACGTGTCGGCCATTCAGACTTCGCGCGGCTGCCCGGTCGGGTGCGAATACTGCTCGGTGACGCAATTCAACGGCCCCAAGATCCGCCGGCGAGCGATCGCTGACATCCTCGACGAATGGAACCGCACGCCGAGGAAGTTTATCTTTATGGTGGATGACAATTTCTTCGGGATCGGGCCGCGGCACGCCGAGGAGGCCAAGGAGTTGCTGCGGGCGATCATCAGGCAGGGCCGGAAGCGGCTCTGGTTCAGCCAGACGACCATCAACATGGGCGACGACCCGGAAGGGCTGCGACTGGCGTACCAGGCCGGCTGCCGGGGGATGCTGGTCGGGTTCGAGACCTTCAACGAAGAGTCGCTCAAGAGCTACCACAAGGGTATCAACCGCGTCAACGTGGCCCGCTATCAGGAACTCGTCAACGGATTCCACAAGGCCGGTATCTCCGTCTTCGGCGGCTTCATCATCGGCTCGGACGAAGACACGCCGCGGACGGTTGCCGACACGGCGATTCAGGCGGTGAAGCTGGGGCTCGACATCATCCAGATCACGAATTTGACGCCTCTGCCGGGCACGAAGATGTACGAGCGCTTCAAGGCGGAGGGCCGGCTGCTGGCGACAAATTATCCCGAGGACTGGGAGCGCTACACGTTTACCGAGACCGTCTATCACCCCGCGCGGATGACGGCCCAGGAGCTTGATGAGGCCATTTATGAGCTGCGCTACGCGGCGGCCAAGCAAAACTGGGTGCTGAAACGGGCCTTGCGTACGCTCTATCGCACGCGCTCGCTCACCACTACCCTGTTCGTGCTCGGGATGAACCGCGGGTGGAAACGGATGGCTAAAATCCAGGCCCCGGTGGATGCCCAGCGCTACGGCCTGCACCCGCCGTCCTCGCCGCGGATGGCCCAGGTCGTGGATTCGTTCCGCATGCACCTGCGTTCAGCAGTGGTGTCGCCGACCTGAACCGGCTGTTAACAGTCCGCCGCACAAGTCCATGTGGGGCGGGAAATGTAGCGTCCGGGCTCTGTC
>JAGMDK010000235.1 GCA_023128695.1 Phycisphaerae bacterium | reverse complement strand
GTCACACCGGCAATTCATCCATAAACCCAACCCCGCCAAAACTGTCATGCACCCCGGGTAACCGGTCTTTCCTACCATTATCCGACTATTACTCGAAACTCGCCATCTCTCGCAGCTCTGCTAAACGCCGCTCGACGTCCGCCGCTGTGACCCGGCTGAGGGCGTCCACCGAGAAGGATTCCAGTACGAATGACGCGACTACCGAGCCGCGGGCCATGGCCGCCCGCAGCGTCTGTCGATCGAACCGCCCCCGCGACGCGAGGTAGCCCATCATGCCGCCGGCAAAGCTGTCGCCGCAGCCGGTCGGGTCGAGCACCCTTTCCGTCGGGTACGGCGGCACGAGAAACAGGTCGTCGTGTGACACGAGCAGGCTGCCATGCTCGCCTTTCTTGATGACCACGAAACGCGGCCCCAGCTTCAGGATCTCGCGGCCGGCGGTTACCAGGTTCATTTGTTGCGTCAGGAGCCGGGCCTCGCCCTCGTTCAGCACCAGCCCGTGGACGACGCCGAGCGTCTTGCGCAATTCATCCGGCTCATTCTCGATCCAGAGGTTCATCGTGTCGCAGACGAGCAGATCCGCCGCGGTAAACTGCCGGGCGAACTCGCGCTGCAAGGCCGGGTGCGTGTTCGCCAGGAAGACATAGCGGCTGTCGGTAAACTCGGGTGGCACGGGGGCACCGTGTTCGGCCAGCACGTTCAATTCGATCCGGAGCGTCTCGGCGCTGTTCATCGCGCCGGTGTAGCGGGCGTGCCAGCGCAGCGTTTTACTGCCCCGGCGGACCTCGACGCCGCTGGTGTCGATCGGCTTGTCGGCCAGGGGCTTGAAGCGGTCCAGGTCGAAGTCTTCGCCGACGACGCCGACCATCCGGACGGGGGTGAACAGCGCGGCGGCTAGAGAGAAGTACACCGCCGAGCCGCCGAGTGCTTCCTCGACGCGGCCCAGGGGCGTCTCGATGGTGTCGATGGCGATCGAACCGGTGACCAGCAATGACATGGCGTCTCCTTATCTCAGACTCGCCGAAAGGCGTTTGCGCGGCGGGCGCTTTTTCGCTCGCTTACCAGACGCGCGTCGTGGTAGCCGCGGCAAAGTGTCTCCTTCCGCCCTGGTCCAATTCCACGATGACGTCGCCCGTGTCCGAGATGTCGAGCGCCGTGCCCGTGAACACGTGACCGTCGTGCTCCAGTGTAACGCGCGTGCCCACGTCTTCGCAGCGCGCCCGCCACGCGGCCCGCAGTGCTGCCCAGTCTCGGGGCTCTTGAGCGCTGCTTGCCAGCCAGTCGTCGAGGCGGGCCAACAGCCCGGCGGCGAGCGCGGCCCGGTCCACCGGCTGGTGGGACTCGCATTCGAGTGAGGTGGCCTTGTCGGCCAGCTCACCTTTGAAATGTCCCCGCTGTTGCAGGCAGTTGAGCCCCACGCCGATGACGACGGCCCGTCCGTCCGCGTGTGTGCACGACTCGGCCAGCACACCGCCCAGTTTCCGCCGATTCAGCATGATGTCGTTGGGCCAGCGGACGCCGGGCGAACAATCGGTGGCGGCTTCGATCGCCTCGCAGGCCGCGACGGCGCCCAGCAGGGCGCCATGTGTGAGCACGGGCGAGTCCGCCGCTTCGTGCAGCAGCACGCTCAAGAGGATAGCCGCGCCGCGCGGAGCTTCCCAGCGGCGACCAAGACGGCCGCGCCCGGCGGTTTGATACTCCGCGCCGGCCACCGCCCCGTCGCCGGCATCGGCCGCTCGTCCGAGCAGAAACGCATTCGTGCTGTCGAGCGTCTCATGCACAAAGACCCGGCCGCCGAGCCGACCGAGCGGTCCGTGCGGCAGCAGATCGTCAACCGTTAGCGGGCGCTGTGGGCTTGTCATCGTCGGTATCGTAACATCTTGAAAGGGTTGCAAAGTGAGAAGGTGATAAGGTGATAAGTTGAAGCGTAATAGGATTCGCTCCTTTGCTCTCACGGCCGACACGGCCGTGCCACTCGGCGTGCGAGAATCCTTTCTCGCGCCTACCGGCTGGTATTCGTGCTGCCGGTCATTCCGAGCTCTTCACCGGGGTGTGCCACTGCTCTTGAGCAGCGCCCAAGCTGTCGTTGGTCAGAAGGAGACACTGCTCAAGAGCAGTGGCACACAGCACACGCACAATTGTGCACGGCCATTTAACATGCAGTTCGTCGCTGATAGGGATTGGCGGCGCGCAAGCCCACCAGGGCCAGCATTCCCAGCACCGCTTCGAATCCGAACAATCCGCAGGCCGGGAACAGCGACAAGAGGCAGTCGTCGTCCGGCTCATCCTCGAACGCGGGTTCGCCGGTGGGCTGGGTCCGCTCTTGCTGGAGGGCCGTGACCATCTTGCTCGCGGCCGGCTCGCCTTGGGTCGCGGCGATCGCCTCGTTCAACGAAGTGACCGGGGTGCCGATCAGGGCGGCCACGCCGACTTGGCCGGCGGTATTGGCCGCGTCCACTTCGACTTGGGCCTTCAGGGTAAACGTTTGGCCAAGCGGGGCCGTATACGGGTAATCGAGGATCATGGTCGGGAAGACGATTGACTCGAAGACGCCGAGCTGCTCGTCAATCCCCGAGAGATCGGCGCGGAAGACGCCGTTGGTTGGGAATCGGCCGCCGGCGGTCACGTCCACCTTCCGATTCGGGCCGCCCTTGACCTCCAGCGTGGCGACGAAAACCTGCCGCGGAGACTGCCCCGCGCTCTCCAGCATGACGGTGACGCGGAGGGTGAGTGACGCGCCGGTCAGGTCGGTGACATTATTCCCGGCGAAGACCGCCAGCGCGCCGTCAAGGTACATCCGGCCGGTCACGTCGACCGTATCACCCACGGCGGCCGGGGAGAAATCAGTCGGCGAATATAGAACCCGGCGGCTCTCGCCCGCGGTCGCCTGCCCGCGGTAGCTGATTTCCGGCGAGATGCTGTTGAGCACCAGGGTGAGCGCGAATTCCTCAGGGTTGGGCAAGCTCGCCGTGGTCGGGTCGGCGAACTGGGCGGCGGCGACGGCGGCGGCTTGCTCCTCCTCGTCCACCAGCCTTGCAACCACTTGTAACGGCAGGACAGCGCTGGTTTCGGGATAGGTCTCTGAGACTTGGTCCTGCTCGCCGATCTCGCCGGCGCGGTACTCCGTCAGCTCGGCCGTCACCTTCCCGGTGGCGGATGTGAGGTCCCCCAGCGCCTGCTGCGTGGGCCAGGCGCTGGCGAGGGCTGCCAAAAAGCCGAGCACCAATGTACGTGCATGCATGGTATGTCTCCTCCGAGTTCGCCGGTCGCGGTCAAGTTGAGCCGCGCATCTCGGCCGAACGACATGGTTAGGATAGACCTTTTTTCACGCAACGACAACCATACGAGCCGCGGGCAGACTTGACAGGTGGGCGTCAGGATAGTGGGTAAACTGGTGGGGCGGCCCTCCGCGGCCGTCAGCGGACCGTACTGGCGGGCACGGAGGCC
>JAGMDK010000234.1 GCA_023128695.1 Phycisphaerae bacterium | reverse complement strand
TCATAGCCCCGCGAAGCTCTCAATAACACGTTATTTGTGACATTTGGCCAGCAGTGCTCGTCTATTAGCTGATCGCTGATTGCTGACCGCTGAATGCTTACGTTCTTTTTATGATGAAGAGCCGCGGGCTTTAGCCCGCGCGGACTGAAGTCCGCGGCTCGTCGTCCGGCCGGTACGGGGCCCGCCGCTACATCTAGAGACTAGAAACTAGAGACTAGAAACTAGACATTGTTACCTTATCACCTTATCACCCTGCGGCCGGTACGGGGCCCGGCCGCTACATTGTCCGTCGGATCAGCTCGTGGGCCTTCGCGGCCATCCGCTCGACGAACACATCCAGGCCGTGCCGGCGAGCAAAGTCGTAACCTGCACGAATGCATTGGCGGCGGAATTCGCCGTCATCGATGAGGCGGGCGATGCCGGCCGCCAGGGCTTTCGGATCGTTTAGCAGGATCAGCACGCCGCGCTGTCCATCGCCCAGCGATTCGGCGATGTTCCCCACCGGCGTCGCGACGATCGGCAGGCTGTGCCCCATAGCTTCTGTAATCACCCGCGGCGAGCCCTCGCTGAGCGACGGCAAGGCGAAGACGTCGGCCGAGTTGTAATACTCATTGAGCTCCGGCCCCAGTGTAATGTAGCCGCGGAAATGTACGTGACCCTGCAAGCCGAGCCCGTTGGTCTGCGCCTCCAGGCTGTCCTGCATCTCGCCGGTTCCGACCAGATCCAACTCCACGTCGCGCCCCTCGCGGCGGAGGATGCCGACGGCCTCGACCAGATCGTTGAGCCCTTTCCCTTCGCGCAGGTAGCCGACGTAGAGCACCCGCACGACGTCGCCGATGCAGCAGTCCGCGCGCAGGTAATAATCATCCGCCCGTAAAGTCGAGAGCACGATCGGTTCCACGTTCGGCGTGTATTTTTTCAGCCGCTCGGAGATTCCGCTGCCGTCGGTGAACGAGTAATTGCGGCGCATGATGTACTTCTGGACCGCGAACTCGCAGCTATATGCCGTCCAGGCGAAATAACCGTGCCACCCTTTGTACTTTGGACTACGAGCGATCATCTCGAAGGGGTCGGACGAGAAGTGGTACATGAACGGCACGCCGCGCTTTCGGGTCAGCCACCAGAGCACGTACGCCAGGGGGGCGGTGCCGCGGGCATTGATGACGTTCAGGCTGTCGCAGTGCGCGCGGAATGTCCGCACGATGCTCGGGGCCCGCCGATAGGCCTGGATGTGGGTCTCGAAATAGGGCAGAGGAGCAACGGTGATGTTCGAGGCGTCCAAGGGGACTCCGCTGAAGTACGAGGGCTGATCCGTGACCGGGGCGAAGACGGTGACGTGGTCGAAGTGCCGCGCGAACTCCAACACATAGCGGGCATAAGAGCCGTAGGTGTCGTATGACTGCCCGTCCGCGTGCAGTGGTTCGTGATACAGGCCTATCCGCACGACGGCGATCTCCAGGAGGGTGCCCCATCCCGTTTCGCCGGCCCGGAGGGCTGGCGAACGGGGTGGGGGACGGATTGGCGACTGGACAGGCCTAGTGCTCCGTCAGCGTTGCTGTGAGGGGTGGCACGGCCGTGCCACCCATCAAGCGATGCGTGACAGAGCACTAGAACATAGTTACGCATAGTCAATGTTCAGTCCTCGTTATCAAGCGGGGCGACATACGTCCCGCACGAACGCCAACGTTTTATCAATATCTCGGTCGCTCACCCGCCGATGGGTGGGCAGGTTGATGACCTCGGCGGTGGCTTTTTCCGACACGGGACACATTCGTTCCAGATAGCAGAACGCTTTGTGGTCTGTTTCGATCGGGTGCAGCGGGCATTCGAACCAGGAGCCGATCTCGACGCCGTGCCTGGCGGCCTGTGCCAGGGCCTGCTCTTTGTTCGCGACCCGCAAGGGGAAGCGGAGCAGCGGCGTATCCCAATGCTCGGGAATCCGCGGCACGCGGTACCCCAGCTTCGGCAACTCGGCCAGATATCTCTGCGTCGCGTGACTTCGTTTCGCCAGATTGGCGGCGGCCCGCCCGACTTCCCGCCGTCCCAGCCGGCACTGCACCGGGGCCGGCCCGAGGGCGTAGTTGGCCGGCATGCTCGACTCGAACTCGGCGGAGCTTGAGCTGCCGACCACCAGGCCCTTCTTGGTCATCCAGCGGAACAGCCGGGTCGCCAGGGCCGTCGTCGAAGGGTAGAGGCAGACTTCGTAGACCAGCAGTTGGCTGGCGAGCATGAAGGCTGCTTTCCGCCCGGGCACGGGGTATTTCGCCTGTTCCGCCCGGACCCGTGCGGCCAGATCCTGATCGTGTACCAGCGCCAACCCGCCCAGCCCGGTGGAGTACGGTTTGTTCCATTGACCGCTGAAGAACGCCGCCGTGCCGAGGGTCCCGAGCAGCTCCCCATTCACGCGGCCGCCGAAGGTGTGGCAGCAGTCTTCGAGAATGGGTATGCCGCGCTGGTCGGCGACCGTGCGGATTTCACGGACGGGGGCCGGGAAACCGTAGGTGTGCTGCACGAGAATCGCCTTGGTGCGGGGCGAAATCCTGTCCGCGACGTCGGCCGCGGGCGTGATGTAAAACTCGGGCTCGATGTCGACGTAGATGGGTGTGGCGCCAGTGTAAATGACCGGCCCGGGAACCATCACGCAGGTGTAGCCGGGGACGATGACCTCGTCGCCGGGGCCGATGTCGAGGGCTTTCAGGATCGCGTACAGCGCGATGCGGCCCTTCCAGAAGGCAAACGCGGTGCCGCTGCCGAAGAAACCCTCGGCGGCTTGCTGATATGCCTCCCGGACCGGGGCATTCTCGCCGCCCGGCACTATCATCCCACCCAGGGCTGTCAGCAGTCGATCAAGCATTCCAAATAGTCCTGGTCGGTCCCCCACCCCGTCCGCGTACCTGTTGAACAGGCACGCGGAACGGGATGGGGCACCCGATCTCAGTTAGTTTCCTATCGCGCACACGGATTCAGAAAGCACACATGTTATCCCAACGACACGACGTGGCCAAGACATGAGTACCCGTGGCCGGGCGTGTGCTGTGTGCCACTGCTCTTGAGCAGTGTCTTCTTTTGACCAGCGGTAGCTTGGGCACTGCTCAGGAGCAGTGGCACACAGCAGTAGGCAGCGCGCACAGTGTCAAGTAGTCCCCTTGAGCGGGTGCGTGCGGGATTCATCCGGCCGATAAAATGGCAGGATCAGGAAGCCGATGAGCTCGCCCAGCCCGTACGAGAAGTGCAGCACGAACATCGCCGGCGGAAAGGCCGGCACCTGAAGCGGGCGTAGTTTTCGGCCGGCGGCCACTGCCATCCCGATCAGTGCGTAAACCCCGAGCAGCCCGGCCAATACGATCCATAGGAGTGGTGCCCACAGGCCCGCGATCAGCAAAGCGAGAATCGTTAGCACGAACCCCAGCGGCACATAATACCGCGGCGAGAAGTTTTGCGACCGTTGATGCTTGAACATCAGCACCAGCCAGCGCGAACGGCGGAACATCTGCTGCCAGAGCGTCTTGAGTGTCCCGCGCGCGTAATAGGTCGAGCGGATGCTCGGGTCGAAATAAAGAATCTTGCCGGCCGCCCGCAGCCGGGCGTGACAGACGTTGTCCTGATTGACCCGGAGGCCCTCGTCGAAACCGCCGATCTCGATCAGGTCCTGTCGCCGGTAGAGCCCGAAGACGACGGTTTCGCGCGGGCCGGGCTCGCCGCCGACGCGGAAGGTGCTGCCGCCGACGCCGACTCGGCTGGACAGCAGGGCGGCGATCGTCTCGCCCCAGAATCCCTGACCGATGGTCTCGAGCGCGCCGCCGACCGCGGCCGCCTCCGGGTGAGCCTCCATCGCCGCCAGGCTGCGTTCGAGGAAATCGCGCGGGACCTCGCCGTGCGCGTCGGGCCGGATGACGTACTTACCGCGGGCCGCCTTGATGCCGATGTTCCAGCCGCTGGAGAGGATCAGGCCCGGATTGTCGAGCAGACGGATGGAGCGGTCCGGGTTGGCGGCGATGATACGTTCGACGATGGCCCGCGAATCGTCGCGGCTCAGTCCATCGACCACAATGATTTCATACCGGTCCGGGGCGAGCGTCTGGTCCAGCATCGTACTCAGGCAACGCTCGATGTGGGCCTGCTCGTTCCGTACGACCACCATGAACGAGATCAACGGCTGTTCAGCACTCTGGGCCATCATGGCCGCCCACTGCCCGCGGCGACCATGGCGTCTGCTATCCGTTGAGCGAGCTTTTCCGCATGGTATTCCGCGGTCGACTGCTGTGCGATCTCCCACGAGCGGGCGATGATCCGGCGGCGCAACTCGTGATCGTCGATGATCCGCCCGATGGCGACGGCCAAAGCGTCGGCGTCACTCGGCGGGACGAGCAGCCCATCTTCGCCGTCGTGAACCACGGAGGGGATGCCGCCAACCGAGGTTGCCACCGTCGGCAGGCTAAAGGCCCGGCCCTCGGCAATGATGCGCGGCAGCCCTTCGCCCAGCGAGGATATCACGTGGATGTCGGCGTTTCTGAAGAGGTTAAAGAGCTTTTCGCCGAATGCCAGTGTGCCGTGAAACGTAATCTGGTCCGCCAGACCGAGCTTCTTGGCCAGGTCGTGGAGTGACTGGACATACGCCGGGTCGTCGCCTCCGCCGGCCAGATCCAGCTTGATCGGCTTGCCGCTGTCGATCAGTTTCGCGATCGCCTCGAACAGATATTCCAGGCCTTTGCTGGACAGTAGCCGGCAGACGCGGACGAGCCGCGTCGGTTGTTGAAGGCACGTATCCTCCCGGTGAGTGAGCTGAGCCCTGGTGATGTTGGGATCCTGACAAACCTCGACCCGCGGGCAATCCGGGAGAAAGACCTCCCGCAACTCATCGCCCCAGGTTCCCACGAACACACAGCGGCGAGCGAACTCATGCTCCTGGCGGCGGAGCAGCCCCGTGGCCAGGCGCCCCGCCCAGGCAATCGGACCCGTCCGGTCGGCCACCCAACGGGACTGTTTCGTCACGTCGCCGGCCACGAGCATCACCAGCGGCTTGCCCATCTGGGTGGCTTCGCGTACGCTGTACTTGGCCGCCGGGGCCGGCACGCGGAAAATGATCAGATCGTGCTCGGCGACAAGCTGCCGGGCCTGCTCCTTCAGTTTGCGCTGCGTCCGCGGCAGGTGGCGGTAGTAGTCCTTGATAGCTTCATAGTACGGCCGCCCGACAACGCGGAATCGATTGACGTGGGCCACCGGCCCTTGCGGCTCGGCCGTGTTCCGTTCCAGCGGCACATAGAACGTGAACGACTCACAGTGCTCGGCGAACTTCACGGCAAATCGCCACAGCGTGCTTCCCGCGGGACAATAGTACGTGCCTTGGGATTCCATAAATGGTTCATCAAGCAGCAGTAACGTTCGCGGTAGCAGTGGCATATTCTGGTTCCTTTGCCGGGTTCGGGAAGGGAAGGATAGTCGTGCCCACAGCGAGCGGCAAGCACGTCTGCCGCCACAGCGTGATCGTTGTTCATCTTAGTCGTTGATATGTAACGGCCTGGAGAGGTGGCCGAGCGGCTGAAGGCGCCGGTCTTGAAAACCGGTGAGGCGAAAGTCTCCGCGGGTTCGAATCCCGCCCTCTCCGTTAAACTAGCGGCCTGTGAGTCCTTTGGCGGCTTGCCCGCCAGTGGGAACGGGCAGGCAAGCTGCCCGTGGCACCCATCCGGATCCATCAGATCAGCGTTGACGGAGCATTAGTGGAATCAGGCCACAGAGCAACAACGCCGTCGTCGGCTCCGGCACGACGAGTGAGAGTACGGCCCCGTCCCAGACGGCTCCCGCGGTGTGGTAACTCCACTGCACGTCGTTGAAGCCGGCGCCGCCGTCCTGGTGGCCGATGGTCGCGATCTGCCCGCCGTTGGGATGCGGCTGCTGAATGTCGTCATAGATGAACTGGGCGTAGATGTGGTCCGGGCCGGGGTCGCTGAAGATCTTGACCTGGAAGCGGCAGGTGTTGGTGCTGCCGGTGAAATGCTTGTCGTGCCATTGGATGATGAGGACGCTGCCGCCACCGTCCGGCGTGGTAAACGTTTGCATGAACACGTCGCCCGTCTCGTTGCCGATGTCGTCCCCGAACGGCACGAGGGCCTGGTCGCCGTCCCAGATGTTCATGTTGCCGATCGGGTCCGTGACCGGGGGTTGGGCATGAGCCGTCTCGAACCCGACGACGCCGTTGTTGGCCACCCAGCAGGTATCCCCGGAAAAAACGGCGTTGGAGACGGTCAGGGTGATCGGCACGACATCGTCATCGTCGAGGCCCAGAGCATCACCCGTGGCGGAGATGTCGGTAAAGGTCCCCGCCAGATCGGACCGGAAAAAAAGCGTCCCCGCCCCGGCGCTCCCTGCCACCCCCACAGCCAGAGCAACCGGCAGCCACCAGAGTCGATTCGGCATCATGGTGTCAGGCCTCCTTCCAAATCGCGACGTGCCCGCCACGGCGGCGCGGCTGAACATACTCTTCCCATTCTCAGCATAGCGATTCAGCCCACTCTTTCAAAGATATCTTTCCCACTTCACGCTACTAGCCCCAAAACAAGCGTGCCATAATGGCTTCTTGGTCGGCCGCGGGCCGGCCCGTGGGCGCGCAAAACGACACCGGGCCGGCCCACTCGTGGGTCAGCGTCAAATGTTCAGGGGCTAGCCTACCGGCTGCTATGCAACAACGGCTCCACCAGCCACGGGGATTGTATAGCTGGTGCTCGGCGGCCCATCCGTGATCGAGCTGCCACATGGTGGAACCACCGGCACACGCTCCGCCTGTAGCTGTAGCACTAGCACTCCGGGGGCTCCGAGAACAGCCGGACCACCGTGCCCGGCAGCAGCTAGTCCATTCGGGTTGGCTCCACCCGCGACGCGCAGCAGCTCCGAATCTTGTAGAGCTCGAACAGTTTCCCTATTCAACACCAGTTTCTTACTCGTCCGCATGGCATACTCCTTGTATGAAAGGTTAACCTATCCATCAACTTCCACGTTCCACGCATTCCGTAGCCTCGTCGCGACAGAAGAAATCCGTAAGAGTTCAGCCGTATGCAACA
>JAGMDK010000233.1 GCA_023128695.1 Phycisphaerae bacterium | reverse complement strand
CCGTGGTCCGGGACGTTCTCTTCGAGCGCATCAACGGCCTGATCAGCGCCCGCGTCATCCCCTACGATGAGTTTCAAGCTCGCCTCGACTCAGCAAGCCGAGGGCCATCCGAGTCGCGCCGAGAGCTTCGTACTGCTCGATCGCGAATGGAGGCAGACACAAGCCCGACTGCTTCTGGGCACCAATGACTGCTACGAATCTCGTCCCGACTTTGGCTTGGTGGGACCTGCGAGGCGGAATGATGAATCACCACGCCTCCCGCCGGCCTTTCGAGCGAGCCCATCTTGCGGCTGCCGTGGCGGACGTAGGGTTCCGGGTTTGGCTTCTGGCGTCCGCCCCTAGCTGCCTTGGCCCGTCCACTCCTCAACAATATGCGGGAGGCGTTCCAGAACCTCGTATCCGAATAGAACTTCGTCCACATATCCCATGTGCAGCATATCTATGATGCGGCAGAGGTAGGGCTTCCCGCAATCCCACCACGTGTAATGGGCATCGACCATCAAGTAGTGCTTGACGCGCACGCCCTCAGCTTTGAACAGTTCGTCAAGCTCCATTCCGTCCAGCAGGGTCTCGTATACACCGTCAGCTACTCGACTGCCGAACGTAGTCGTGTAGTAGTACTCCTTGACCTCCCAGATCGCGGTCGGATTAACAATGCTGGGGAAGGCACCATCGACGCGCCGTGCGAGCGTGCGCAACGGGGCGCCATCGGCTGTGACGGTCGTCAGTTGGCGAGGGTCGTAGTCGCAGCTCATCGCGCCGGCGTGCGCCTCGATCAGCATGTTGATGATGCAGGTCAGAAACGCGTGTGTGCGTTTCTTGCCTTTCTGCTTGTTCATCGGGAGCGGGCATGACGGCCGCAGTTTCCGTCGGAGCGACTCAAACACCTTTTTGGCGCGCTTGGCGTCCATTAATCGAGGCTCGACGTGTTCATTCAGACGGTTGGCGCGATATACGAAGTAGGCCAAGAGCGTCCGACCCAACTCCGTGGGGCGATCGTGCGCGTCCTCCAGATGGTCCATGCCCAGGTCGAGCTTCGAGAAAGCCCGGCGTATCTCAGGCATCGTCGGGACCCTCACAATGCCTTCACCGCGAACCGTGTACCCGAGTTCCTGACCGATGGTACGTACGTTCGCCCAGAAGTGCTTCGGCTGGTTGAGGAACTGCGGATCCGCGAGCATCAGATTTGGTCCTCAAAGCGTCGCACGAAATCGGCCAGTGCGATACCGAGGGCTTCGCACACCAGGCGAAGCTCAAGCAAATCCAGCCGGCGCTCGCCGCTTTCGTACTTGCTGACAAACGACTGTGGCTGCCCGAGTCGGTCGGCCAAGTCTACCTGGCGCAGGCCTTTCTCCTGCCGAACCTGGCGCAGTAGCACTTGGAGCCTCTCCTGCTGAGATGAGTAGGACGACTTCCTCATTGAGAAAGAAGCATATCCGGGCTTGACGAATATCCCGAATTCGGATATGAGCCCGTTATCATTGGACAGGAAGACAGAGTAGCGGAAAATACAACCATGACTGTCGAAACCAACCTGTTTGGCGAGGTTATCCCGCCCTCGTACACGAAGCCGCGAGGCTCGCTGCTAAAGTGGATTGGAAACAAGTACCGCATGGCGGAGGAGATCGCGGCATACTTCCCGGCGAGCTTCCGAACGTTCTATGACGTGTTTCTTGGCAGTGGCGCTATCCTCGCGACGGTCGCGCCTGCCTCTGGCGTCGGCTCGGACGTGTTCGGTCCGCTCGTTGATATTTGGACGGCCTTGAAAGCGAACCCCGATCGGCTGAAACACTGGTACCGGGATCGCTGGGAGCGAACCGCGGCGGGGGACAAGGTACAGGCGTATGAGACGATCAAGGCCTCGTATAACGCAGCGCCCAACGCTGGCGACTTGCTCTTCTTATGCCGATCCTGTTATGGTGGCGTTGTTCGCTTCCGGAAAGCGGATGGTTACATGTCGACTCCATGCGGCCCGCACAAACCGATCACACCCGAAGCGTTCGCTCAGCGGGTTGACGAATGGCAGCGTAGGATGAAGGGCTCCACGTTCGTCCGGGCTGACTATCGCGCGGTCATGTCGGGAGCCACGCCTGGAGATTTCGTGTATTGCGATCCGCCTTATAAACACAGCCAAGGCATTCTCTATGGCGCTCAGGATTTCAGTCTGCACGATCTCCTCAACGCCATTGCCGATTGTAAGGCACGCGGCGTCTACGTTGCACTCAGCATCGACGGGTCCAAGCGCTCAGGGAATACGATCTGCGAGCTTCCGGTTCCGCGTGGGTTATTCACACGCGAAGTACTTGTGAATTGCGGCCGCTCGATGCTCAAGCGTTTTCAGATGAACGGACGTACGCTTGAACACGAAGTAGTGGCAGATCGGCTCCTCCTGACTTACTGAGGGCGCCGGGTGCCATGCCCAAGCGTGCGCACGGGCATGTCCTGTGTCAAGGGACATGGCCGATCCGCGGAACTTCGGATTAAAGGTTGCCGAGACACGCCTGCCATCCCCATAATGAATAGGTAAGATGGTCGGGATACGCCCGGATCAGATTAGCCCGCACATTTGATTAGGTGAAATCATGAAGGCATACCAGGTTCGCACCCGAGCGGAACGGTTAGTCGCTTGGCGGCAAGGCTTTACACTCATCGAACTGCTGGTGGTGGTGGCCATCATCGCCCTGCTGATCGGGATTCTGCTCCCCTCACTCGGCGCGGCCCGCGATTCGGCCAAAAGGGTCAAAACGAAAGCCAGCATGAAGGGGATCGGCGACTGCCTCGAGTTGTTCGCCGGCGAGAACGACAAGGAGGAGCGTGGGCAGCGCTATCCTTCCTCCACCGCGGGCGACGATCCGACGGAAAACGGGAACAGCACGGGCGAAGATACCGACCTGTTCGGGGCCCAGTGGGTGGTCCGCTACCTGATGGGCAAGAAGATGGACGGCTACGTCGCCAGGGATAACGTTCCCCGGGTGTACTGGGGCAACGAAGCAGGTGAAGAGCAATTGGGCTGGTATGATAATCCGGGGGATGCCAATTTCCCGCCCGACCGCGACCAACCGTTCCCCCGGAGCGGTCCCTACCTGACGACGGACGCAGTCAAAACCAAGCTGACCGGCAAGCTCCGGGGAGCCCCGTCGGACCTCTCGGAAGTCACCGCCAACAGTCCGGTCATCATTGACGAGTACGAGCGGCCGATTCTTTACTACGCCGCCCGCACGCGACAGGCCGCGAAGACGAATGCGAACATCGCCACCTCTGGTGGGGCCACCTATGACGGGATTTACAACTTCGGAGACAATGTCCTGTTCACGGGGGGGAAACTGAGTTCGCCCACGGGAATTGCTGAATTCGAGACATGGGATTTTGGATCTGGGACGAACAAGAAACTGGAGTTCCCGGCGGATTGGGAAAGGAGCGACCCGCCGGATTGGCCGGTCGTGATCCTGGAACACCCGATGTCCTTTCCGCATTACATCATGAACCGGCACGTCTTCGACTCAACGGACCACGGGGAGGGCGGGTCGGTCATTCCGTGCCGCAAGGATTCGTACTTACTGATCACGCCGGGCAAGGACGGCCAGTTCGGCACGCAGGATGATGTGACGAACTTCCAGTAATCGCGCCGTTTTGGTGCGGTTTGGAGGCAGGCGGTTGGAGGGCGTAGGCGTTTGCCTTCGTGCAAATCCATCATGGGGACGATTACGCCACGTCCTGGGGGAATGCCCGGGCAAACTTCTATTAGAAAGAGCTTGGCCTCGAACCTGAGGTTGGCGGGGGCGAGTGCATAGAGGGCGGCGGGCCGTGGATTCTCGTATTGGCAAACCGGTTTATTCCGGTTGACAGAGCCCCGCGCCGCACAGTATCACTGGACAAACCGCTTGATGATGAAGGGCGTCACTTACACAGCCACCGCGCGAAGAGCACGGCGCGGGAGTACCAGAGGAGGGGGAAAGGAGGAGGCGAACACACCGTAGTGGACGCGGGCAAGTGACGAGCGAGCGAAGAGCTTGCGGCGGTTTCGCCGGGCGAACACGGGCCCTCAGCGAAACCGGCGCGCGGAGTGTGAGAAAGGTGTTCAGTCATTCTGGGCGGCCATCGCGTGTGATGGTCCAATTAGGAGGAATGCGAATGCGAGGGTTAAGGTACTGTATTGTGACCGCCGCGGTGGTGTGTATCGCGGCAACAGCATGGGCGGATTGCGACCTCTGGACATTTGACACCGATCTGGAGGGCTGGACACAGATGGTCGAGGGAAGTTCCCTCGCCTGGTCTGCAACCGGCAACCCGGGGGGGTCAATAGCGATTGATCCGGTATGGTCATACGGCGCGGACAGGTCTACAATCGAAATGCCGGCGCACTGCCTGGATTTGAACCACGATTACTCCGGCGAGATTTCGATAGACCTCTGGGCCGCCACGGACCCGCTCTACGTAAACATGGGGTTGGGCTGGGGGGGGGCGTACGGATTCTATTGGTGGAGTTCCTACGAATCCCCGCCGGAGCACAGGGTCGATCTGGGGAACGGCTGGACAAGGTATTACTTGATATACGACGAGATGGGTCCGCCCGACCCCCCCCACGTTATGATTCACTATAGCAGCGATGTGGGCATGACGTATTGGGACAACATTGGCCTGTTTTCGCCGCCGGTCTGTCTGGGCGACAGCAACTGCGACGAGACGATTAACTGGCGTGACATCGACTACTTAGTGGCGGCGATGAACGACAACGTCTCGGCGTGGGAAGACATGTTTCTGCCCGGCTCGCCGACCTGCTCGTTTGATAACAACGATGTGAACAGCGACGGGACGGTCAATTGGCGCGACATCGATCCGTTCGTGGCGCTGATGAACACGACCTGTCCGTAGGAGCGAGAAACGAGGTGGCCACGACGCGTTAGACGACGCATCAAAGCGTCAGAGCAGGCCGGCGAAGACAACATTGCACCAGCAACACACCGGCTCGATGTTGGCCCGGGCACCGTCCGCAGTCGAACAGTTGGTCTACTCGGCCCGGCAGTTCGCGGGCATCCTCGACCGGACCGATAACGTGCAGGTGGCTTCGTCCGTCAGTGGTTTACGGGTTGGAGTTATTGACACTTACGCCTGACAAAACCGGCACGCCGCGACAGTAAGGAGATCACGAACGGTCAGGAAGGTCCGGATCGGCTGCAGTGAGCGGG
The DNA here is from genome assembly GCA_023128695.1 of Phycisphaerae bacterium. Taxonomy (GTDB): domain Bacteria; phylum Planctomycetota; class Phycisphaerae; order UBA1845; family Fen-1342; genus JAGMDK01. The sequence goes on along the minus strand of JAGMDK010000233.1, from coordinate 4,100 downwards.
GGGAGGGCGAGGCTCCTGCCGAGCCAGGTGCGCCGCGGCTCAGCGGGAGCCTCGCCCTCCCTCCCATGACGCTACCCGGTATGCGAGGGCTAACGGTGCATAAGTTACGCCACCACGGTCAAGGCACGCCGGTGGGCACAGGCCCGGCGGATGGCCGGAAACACGAAACGTTCGGCTACCACGTCCCAACTCATCCGGGTGGCCAGCTCATGCCCCGAACGGATCAACTTCTCCTCTTCCGCTTCGGTTTGCGGCAACCGCTTGATGATCTGGTCGGCGAGTTGGCCGGCGAGCTTGTACTCGACTTCCCGCCGCTCGGACGTTCCGATGGCCAGCGAGTCCTTCACCGTTCGCGGCCGGCGCACCCCGTCGATGTAATTGGCGAAGATGACGTTGGGCGTGCGCTTCCGGCCGCTCGCTTGTTTTACAAATCCGGCGCACCCACAGGACGTGCTCACCAGGCAGATGCCGCCGTAGGTCAGCGGCTCCAGCGGTGAGATGCCGAACGGCTCGTAGAGACTCAGGCCGAACTCCACGTCGCTCGCTCGGCGGATGTCCAGGAACTCGACGTCTTCGGGGACGCGCAGGCCGCAACGGGCGCGGTCGAAGCCGAACTGGTTGAGGTAGATGATCTTCACGTTGCGGGCGCGGGTGTTGAACGCCTGGACCCGGCGGTAGAACCGGGCCTCACCCACGGTCAGGTCCGGGTGCCCCTCGCGGTGGGCCAGCGGCCAGTCCCAGTCCCCCTCCATGTGCAAGATGTCGCCCACCGGGCGGCGGGGCAGCTCGGTCGACAGAATGATCATCACGGCGGTTTGCCCGCGCTCGCCGAGCCGCTCGTCGAGGGACATCAAGACGTCGATGTCGCGCCACATGGCCTTGCTTTCGGCGAGGCGCGTGACGTGTGTGAAGAGCAGATCGGGGCGCCAGCCAAGCAGGGCTTCGCAGTAGTTCCGCATGCGCTTGCGACTAGCCTGCCGCTCCGCGATGGTCACCTTCCGGTGCGGAATGCCGTTGTAGGCCAACGTGATGTCGGCGTTGTCGAAATTCACGTCGAGGAACTGCAATTCCTGTTGCACGTGGTGTCCAACGGCGAGCAGGCTGTCACAGTGGTGGGCGGCCTCGACGACGGCGAACTTGTGGTAGTCGTGCTGGGGGCCGAAGACCTGCTCGACGTACAGGTTGCTCTCCTGAGCTGCCCGCAAGGCATTGTAGAACATCACGTCGTGCCCGGGGCGCGACTCGACGATCCGCCGGATCGGGGCCACCTCGTGGGCGTAAAAAAGCGTGCGACACCGCAGCGGGCAGTAGATTTGGAGAGCCAGCGCGGTTGAAATGCCCATGAATTCGTGCGCGAACACCGCGGCCGGCGCCTCTTCCACGCCGAGCCGCAGGGCCTCGAGCGCCGCGACGGCCGGGGCCGCGACCTGCACATATTGTTCATATTCCCAGATGTGCTCGTAACGATCCGAGCGGATGCCGTAATGCTCCCACAGCAGGCCCTTCAACTCGTTAACACGCTGGAGGTTGATCCCCCGCAGGTCGATCAGCAAGACCTCGCAGATGGTTCGGCGGCCGGAGGGCTCGTCCTCAACGGCTCGCCGCCCGTAGCAGATCCGCACGCCGTAGTCGTGTTCGATCTGCCGGAAGGCGTCGGCGTAGGGTCCGTCGTAGACTTGATCGAGTGAAGAGTACTCCAGGATCCCGCCGGGCCCCAGACGTTCCGTGTTCTCGGGATAGAACAGGGGGCAGACTAAGACCGTGCGGCCCACCCTGTCACGATACGGGCGGCTGTTGATCAGGCCTTCGAGCACGGTCCCGATGCCCCCCACCTTGTAGACCGCCTCGTGCGTGATGTGGATGACGTTAAACACCGGGGATTATTAAGAGGCCGCCTTCTGCTTCATCGCGTTCAGGCGACGGGCCATCCGGCTTTTCCGGCGGGCAGCCGCGTTGCGATGGAGCGCGCCCCGGTCGGCCTCCCGGTCCAAGGATTGGATCGCGACGCGACAGGCTTGCTCGGCGTCCTCAACGCTGCCGTGGAGGAAGCTATCTTGTACCTTGCGGAGCTTGGTCCGCAACGTGCTGGTGCGAGCCCGGTTCAAAACCCGGCGTTTGATGTTCTGCCGCATCCGTTTTCTCGACGATAGTGAATGAGCCACGTTTACTCCTTTTAATTTGCTCGTAAGAGTTCAGCCGTTTGCAACAAGCTATCAGCAATCAGCTTTCAGCGGTCAGCTTTTACGCTGATTAGCGAGTACGTACTTAACCTCATTTATGTGCTCAGGCTGCTTCGAATAACACGTTATTTGTGACATTTACCCGTTAAACGCTCGACTTTCGGCTGATCGCTGATTGCTGACCGCTGAATGCTTACATTTGCCCGTTATTTCAGAGCATCCAAGCGCTGGCGCGCGTCACCGTCCTTGTAGTTGTAATCCTGACGCAACAGCTTGCCGTACGCGTCTTTGGCCTCCGCGATCTTTTCCGCGGCCTCATAGGACCGCCCCAGCCAGTACAGCAGCTCCTTGCTGAGCTCGTCCGTCAGCTCGTATTTCTCCAACGACTCCCGCAACACTTCGGCGGCCTGCCCGGGTGAGCCCTTCTCAAAGAAGGCCCGCCCCAGTTGGAGCTGGCAGCGGACCCGGCTGCGCGGATCCTGCTGGGCCACTTGAAGCACTGGGATCGCCTCGTCGTACTCGCCGGCGTCGAACAGCGCCGTGCCGAGCTTGTATTTGAGCCGCAGGTCCGTCGGGTATTTCTCCACCCGCTCGCGGAACACTTCGAGCGCGAGCTGGCGCTGCTCCAGGGCGGCCAAGCGGGCCTGCTGCTTGTCCTCGGCGGCCTTGGTCTTTCGGGCGCGGGCCACAAGCCGGCCGACCTGACGCCGCATCTGACGCAGGCGCACGTCGTCGGCCCGCAATTTGAAGCTGTAATTGTTTGATTTTTCAAAGGTCTTCATCAGGACGTCGATCGCCACGTCCTCTTCTTTCTTCCGCTCGGGTTTCAGAAGCACATCCACGTAGGCGTTGATCAGGCCCGGGACTTCCGGGGCCTGCTCCCACTCCCGGCGGGCCGCCTCCACCAGGGCTTCATAACTATCTTCACTCTGATGCATCCGCTCCGAATCGTGGAGCCGCTTCTGCTTCTCCGCATCGAGCAGCGACTCGTGGAAATCCTCGGCCTGCTCATACTTGCCGCGGGCGATCGTGAGCCGGCCGGCCAGGTCCTGAAGCTCCTTCCGGATTTCTTCGTCTCCCGACAGTCGTGCCGCCAGGTAGTCCAGCGAGTTGACCGCTTGCTCAAGCAGCCAGGTTTCCAGGGCGCTGTCGTCGCGCGCCACGGCCTTCTCGGCCGCTTCGATCATGGTCTGACGGAAGGTGTGGAAACGGCCCTTGTTCGGCTTTTTGTCCTTCCTCAGCGTCTCCTGGACAATCGGGGCGACCCATTTGCAGGTGTCGAGAAAGCCGGCCTTGTTCGCGTTCTTCACCAAGCCGTCCGCGTAGCTCGCGTTGGCTGGGTCCAGGGCCAGGAGATGCTCGGCGTTGAGCATGCCCTTCTTCGGTTCCCGGCCGATCATGGACTTCTTCAGGCTGTCCATCAACCCCGGCTTCTTGCCACCGGCCTGCTGCCGCTGAATCGCCAGGGACCGCAACGGCATGTGGCCCTCCTCGACGGCTTCGGTCCAGTAGCCCAAGCCGGTGATGTAACACTCGATGGCGTAGTCGTACTCGCGACGTTCGCGGCAATCCTCGGCTTTTTTGAACCATTGCCGCGCACGAGCCTTGTCCGTGTCGGTAAACGTAGGCACCGCCTGCGATTCGTCTTTATCTTTCCTTGCCAATTCGAGTCTCTTTTCGAGAGGGTACGAGAAAGGATTCTCGCACCAGCAATGTCTCTTTTCGAGAGGGTACGAGAAAGGATTCTCGCACCAGCAATTCCTGTTGCTTCCGCGCCCTGTAGCCGGCACGGGTTTACCTCTCCCGCGGCGCGGGGTCTGTCGAACCTGTCACTTATACCAAATTCCCGCCGATAGTTGAAGTGCTCCGCTAGCCGCGCCCCGGATAGCCCGGATAGGGGTGCATGACAGTTTTGGCGGG
>JAGMDK010000232.1 GCA_023128695.1 Phycisphaerae bacterium | reverse complement strand
CGGCGGCGGTGCCGGCGGTGGGCACGGCTGCGGGAGCTGTCTCCGGCTCGCTGGTGAGGTCGCCCAGGACGGAAACGTCCACGCCCGGCTCCTCCGCGGGCGGTTCTTCCCCGGCCGCCACCGGCGTGACCGCCTCGACCGGTTCGGCCCTGAGCAACTCGTCCAGCACGGCCTGACCCGTCTCCTTTTCGCCCAAAAAGCCGGCGATCTCGCCCACCGCGGTCGTCCCCGCCGTCTCCAGCTTCTCCGTCTGGGCGCGTTGCACGATGCGGAGGAAGAGAGATTCCAAGCGGTCGCGCGGCGTGCTGACCGTGACCGATTTGCCTTCGCGCTGTTGCACCAGCGACTCGATTTCCGCCAGCGTCTCCGGTGTCAGGCGGTCGCACTGGATCTGGAGCTGGTCCCGCCGACTGAGGACTTCTTCGAGCGTGCCGGATTCCCGCTCACGCCCGCCGTAGAGAATCGTGACGCGGTCACAGACCTCTTCGACGTCGGCGAGCAGGTGACTCGAAAGCAGGACCGTCTTTTTATAGATGCTGCCGAGTCGCAGGATGATATCCTTGACGAGCTTGGAGCCGACGGGGTCGAGGCCACTGGTGGGCTCGTCCAGGATCAGCAGGTCGGGATCGTTGATCAGGGCCTGGGCCAGGCCGATGCGGCGGGCCATGCCCTTGGAATACTCGCCCACCGGCCGGCGGGCCGCGGACCGCAGACCGACCATTTCGAGCAGCTCCTCGATGCGGCGTTTGCGGGCCGGCCGTTCGAGGCGGAAGAGTGTGCCGTAGTACTCGAGCGTTTCGCGGGCATTGAGGAAGCGATAGAGGTACGACTCTTCGGGCAGATAGCCGATGCGGCTCTTGATGCGGACGTTATCCGGAGGCCGCCCGAAGACCGAGACGTGGCCGCGGGTGGGGTGCAGCAGGCCGAGGATCATTTTGATGGTGGTGCTTTTGCCGGAGCCGTTGGGCCCCAGCAAGCCGAAGACCTCGCCGGGCTGGATAGCGAGGTCGAGGTCGTTGACGGCCCGCACGCGGGCCCGCCGCCAGAAGTCACGGAAGACCTTGGTCAGGCCGACGGTTTTGATGATCGCTTGCGAACTCACGGCGTTCCTCTTGCGGACCGCGGATTTTCGGCCGCTGTCCGGCTATCTTATCCCCTCCATCTGCCGCTTGCGGGTGCGTTCTTCCTCGAGTTCCCGCTGCCGGAGCATGTCGCGGTTAATGTGGATTTCGATTTCGTCGGAAGCGGGCACGAAGAAGATCTCGTTTTCACGATTCGACAGGACCTCGTCGCGCATCTGGACCCACAGGGAAAGCAAGGCGATGCGCGGGCGTGCCGCCCGCTCTTTTAGATGGTCGGTGAACTCCTTGTACTCCGCCTCAAGACGCTTGTTGATCTTGTTGGCCTGAGCACGGGCCGCGCCGAGCTTGACGGCCACCTGTCCCGACTTGACCTGAACCAGCCGGGCATTGATCTCGTCCGCGAGTTCTTTCAATTCGGACTGGTCCACGCCGCGCAACTGGGCGTCCCCGTATTCGCGGATCAATTGGAGCAGATTTGTGTACTGATCGCCGGCGGCGCGGTTGAGTATTTCGGTTGCCCGCTCGTCGGCCTGCCGCTCCAGCGCCAGCTTTTCGTTCTCGGCCCGGCTGACGTCGATGAATGCTGCCCGCACGGCCCCCGGCTCGATCGTGTACGCGACGATCTGGTCCACTCTCACGCCGGTCTTGAGTTCCGTGAGCTCTTCCTGTAAGCGCTTTTGCACCCCCTGCCGGACCGAATCCAACGCGGTGCGGGTCACCTCTTCGACCGTGCGTCGGGCCACCTCGCGGACCACCGCCGTCTCGGTCAGACGCTGCAAGAGCGGCTCGAAATCCGCGGGCGATTCGCCGATGTTCTTCACGAACAGAGCCGCGTCGGCGATGGTGTACTGAATCTCCCAGCGGCCGTGTGAGAGGTTCTTGTCCCCGGTGAACATGGCCCCGTCCACGCCCGGCCGGAGATCCCGCGCGCGGCGCAGGATTTTGGACAAGTCTTTGCTGGTGGCGGCCTCGGCGTGGTCGAACAGAAAAGTGGTCACTTTCAGAGTCTGCACCTGCCCGGTAATCACGTACTTCTGGTCAAACGGGTCGGGCAGCATCCAAAGATACCAGCCCGGGGGGAAGACCTGGCTGCCTTCCTCGCCGGGGGCCAGGCGGAGCTGGCCGAGCCGGGCGACCAGGCCCTGTTGCCCGGGCTCGACGCGAAAGACGCCCGAGAAGAGGTACAGGACCACCAGGACGATCATCAAGACGCGCAGGATATTGAAGCTGGCTTGCAGCGCGCGGACCAGCGATTCCTGGGCCGGATCGGACTCGGGCGCGGAGACCGGCGTGGCCCGGGCTGCTTGAGAGGTCGGGTCGGGTTGCGTTGTCATCGTTGACACCTCGCGCAGCTACGGCTGCTCGCCCGCGGGGATCGGCGGGTTGACGAACGGCTCAAACAACGGCCAATCCTTGTCGATGAAAATCGTGGTCCTTTGCTTCAAGGTGGCCTTCAGCGCGTCGAGCCAACGGAGCCACTCGAACAGCTCGCGGTCGGCTTCGTCGATCTGGGCCAGGATGCGGGCGCTGGCCTGGTAGCCGGCGGAACGGATCTCCTTGGCCTTGGCGTCGGCAAAGGAGAGAATCTGGTCGGCATCGGACTCGGCCCGGGCCTTGATCGCCTCGGCCCGCGACTTGCCCTCCTCGCGGTAGCGGGCCGCCAGCGTCCTGCGCTCCTGAATCATGCTGTCGAACACCTTTTTCGTCACTTCCTGCGGGAGGGAGATGCGCCGGATGCCGATCTTTTCCAGGCCGATTCCGAAATCTCTCAAGAGTCCGGCCCGCACGCCGACTTCGACTTCTCTCCCGTCGACGATCTCCTTCTTGTCGAGCATGTCCCGCAAGATCCGGTCGTAGCTTGCGTCCAGGAGTTCGCGGTCGAGATTCACGAAGTCGGGCAGGGTGCGCTGGCCCACGATGGTGGCCTGGACCTGGCTGATGCGGGCCCGCATGTGCCCCTCGGCGATCTTCACGGTCCGCGCGCGGTTGTAGAATTGCAGCGGCTTCTCGATGCGCCAGACCGCGTAGGAGCCGACGATCACGCTCTTGCCGTCGTGCGTCTTGATCTCGGTCTCGGGTGTATCCATGGTTCGCAGGCGCGTGTCATAGTGGGTGATCTCCTCGAACGGCCACGGCCAGCGGAGCTTGAGGCCCGGAGTTGTGATGATGCTGCTTTCGTCGGCCTTGCCCAACCGCACCTTGATCGCGGCCTCGTTGAACCCCACCTGGTACGTGCAAGCGAAGGTCAGCAATATCAGCACCACCAAGAGCGCGATAATCAACGTCGGAATCGAGAATCTGGTCATGTCGGTCCCTCGCGACTTTATTCCATCGGCCGGACCGTCGCCGGCCTGCTATGGGGTCATTTCCATCTGGCCCCAGTCGACGTAATCCATTCCAGGCTGGTCCTCGAGGATAAACCGGACCCGCACCGTTCGCCCTTTCGGATCGAAAGCCAGGAAATACTTGCGGGCATTCTTCAGCCCCTCGACGAGCACTTCCATCAGTCGCCGGGCCTTGTACACCTGCGGCGCCGCCCGATACGCCGGTCGCTCATTCTGGGCGCGCACCAGGTCCGCCGCCTGTTTCATTTCGATCTGCCAGCGCTCGGCCGAGGCGGCCGCCAGCTTGGCCGCGGCCTGGCCCCCGAGCCGGGTCTGGCTGAATTCACGGTCGAGTTCCGCGTCCCAGTACGCGCCGGCAATCCCGGCCACGACGCTCTGAAGCAGAGTTTCCAGATACCGCTCGTCCAGACGCCGCGCTAATTCGGCCCGGATCGGGACGAGCGCTTCTTGCAGATCGGCGTCGGCTTCGTGGAAGCTTGTTTCCGCTTCTCGCACGGCTTCCCCGGCCTGCGCCAGGGCAGCCAGGGTCTGCCCCAAACCAAGCTGGTAATTTTCCTGCGCCTGCTGCTCGCGTTCGCGGACGTCTTCCAGACGCGCGGCGGCCGCGATGCGCTGGCGGAACCGCGGGGCGAGTTCCATCAACGGAGTGGTCAGCGTCTCGATGTCCTGAACGCCGGCCTCGCGCAGAGCTTGCAAGGTCGTGTTCAGGCGTTCGTCGGCCGCGAGGGCCCGCCCGGTGGCTTTGGCCAAAGCGCGGGCTAACTCGGCGTCGCCGGCGACCGCGGACAGGCGTTGGTTCTCAATGACCCACGCCTCGCGAATCGCGGCCAGCTTCTCCTGCTCGGCTCCGATGACCTCGCGATATGACTCGGCGACGCTCTTTTCCGGGTGAACGTTGGTCACACCCACGTAGACCACCTCCAGCCCCAGATCCCGAACGCGCTCGGAAATGTGCCGGCGTAGAGCCGCACCGATTTGCCCCAGATCCTTGCCCATCAGATAGTCCGCCGTCGAGGACGCGTTGAAGCAAACCAACTCCTCCCAAGCGATGTCACGTATCGCGCGGTGCGGGGCGACCATACTCTGGCTGTAGCGGTGAAGTTCGTCCGGCCAAATGCGATACTGAATGGCCACCTCCATCCGCATCATATGAACGGGGAAAGCCTTCCCCGCGCGCCACTCTTCGTCACTCCGGCCAAGAAGTTCCGGCCGCGGTTCGGCCTCGCCGGGCTCGGACTCAGGTGGGCGACATATCATGAAATCGAAATGCTCTTGGCCATAGTGCATTTTGTCGGTCCAGAGCAAGACCGGCTTCTTGAACTCCTCGTATTTCGGCTTGGCGTCAAATTTCTTCCAGCCGATGCTGATTTGGTGCAACTCCCCGGTGTTGTAGGTCCGGACCGTCTCGATGGGCCAGGGCCATTTAAAATGCAGACCGGGACCGTACGGCTTCGGCTGTCCCTCGCCGCCGGCGTTGATCTGCCGCCCGAACCGCTCGATGATCACGTGCTCGTATGGCTGCACCACCACGAGGCACGTCAGCAGCCACAGTGCCAGCGCCCCGATGGCCAGCAACGGCACAAAGGCCCGTTTCAGTAATTGATAGAACCAAGTCTGCGAAACCTGGAAGCCGAACTGGTAATTGAGTGCCTCGGCGATGGAGGAAGCGATCCCGCCCGGCTCGGCGAACAGTCCCAGCAGCCGACTGTCGAAGCAGGCCCGCGGTTCGGCCCCGGGGGTTCGGGGGCGGTAGATGTCCAGCACGAAGTTGATGGCCATCTCGACCGCGAGCACAATCATCAGGACCGGCAGGATATAGGCCAGGGCCTGCTCCCAGGTCGCGACCTTTGTGTACAGGGCCACTCCCAGGCAGACCATCAGGACCATGATCGCGAGCGCGTTCCCGAGCAGGTAGGACCCACAGCCGCGCAGCAGCCCCCATTCCTTGACCCGCCCCATCCCCGAGGTGTAACGCGACAGCAGGAAGGTTCCCAGCATCACAATCGCCAGGACCACGAGTGCGATGGGAATGTTCGCCAAGGCGGGCCAGCCCGCCCCGCCGATGCGGTAACCCACCAACTCCGTCCCGCCGGGGAGTTCGGCGAACGCGAGGCGGCGCCAGAGGAAGAGTCCCATCAGGGCCAGATACACGACCGTCGCCAGCCCGAAGCCGGGGATCAGCCAGCGTTGCATCCACTTGAGTCGGTTTTCTGCGACGCGGAAGCCCAGGCCGGCGCCGCCTTCCTCGCCGAAGATGGCCTCTCCGCCGCCGGTAGCCTGCTTTTCGCGGCGCAGCTCTTCGAGATCTAGTGCTTCAAGGGCGGCCAGCTCACGTTGGCGAAAGACCAAGAGGGTCGCGAACCAGATCGGCACCCCCCCGAGCATGTACCACGCCAAGCCGTACGTGGCCTGCGAGCGTGTCAGGTAGTACATCGCCAAGACGGCGAAGAAGGCTGCCATCTGAAGGAACAGCCCGCCCAGGCTCGCCCGGCGGCTACGGGTATGTGTCGTCTCCGTCACGACTCACCTCTTTGCATGATTCCCGCGGTACCGGTCAGTGAACCGGACCGCCTGCTCGTCGTATGGTTCCTTGTCCCGGCCGCGGACCCGCGGCATAATGGGGCGCTGCCGGGCAGCGCGCCCGACCGCGAGCGGAACCCCGCGACCGAACCGAAACAAAGCGCGATCGACCACTCATGTTCCCAAAGCTCTTCGCCATCGCCGGCAACACGTTTGTCGAGACCGTCCGCCAGCCGATTTACGGGGTGCTGACGTGGGTGGCGGTGGGGGCCTTGATACTCAATCCCGCCCTGGTCGGGTTCACGCTCCAATCCGCGGACGATCTTAAGATGGCCAAGGACATCGGGCTGGCCACCCTGCTGCTCTACGGATTGCTCGCCAGCGTCTTCAGTGCCACCAGCGTCATCACCCGCGAAATCGAGTCCCACACCGTGCTGACCGTCATCTCCAAGCCGGTCAGCCGCCCACTCTTCCTGTTTGGGAAATACCTCGGCGTCTGCGGCGCGGTGCTGGTCGGGTATTATTTCCTGTGCCTGGTTCTCTTGATGACCATCCGGCACGGCACGATGCCCACCGCCACGGACGAGTATGACCAACCCGTCCTGCTGTTCTCGGTCCTGGTGCTGTTGGTCAGCCTCATCGCGGCCACCTTCGGCAATTACGTTTACGGGTGGCATTTCACCACGACGCTGACCGCCTGGGTCGTCCCGCTGGGTACGTTGGCGTTGATCATCGTGATGTTCGTCTCCCCCGAGTGGAAGATCCAGCCGCCGGGCACGGACTTCGGCGACATGCAATTGGCGTACGCCGTCACGATGACCTTCTGCGGGGTGCTGATTCTGGCGGCTTTCGCGGTCACGCTGGCGGCGCGCTTCAGCCAAGTCCTCACGCTGCTGCTGTGCACCGGGGTCTACATTCTGGGCTTGATCTCGGATTATCTCCTGGGACGCCCGGCGGCGGCCGGCGAGGCCTGGTTCTATCAAGTGCTCTACGCCATCATACCGAACTTCCAATTCTTCTGGGCCGGCGACGCCCTCACGCAGGAGCAGACCATCCCCGCCATCCAGGTCGGCCGCGTCGCGGTGTACTCGGGCTTGTACTCGCTCGGCGTGCTCGGGCTGGGCGTGGCCCTGTTCGAGAAGCGTGAAGTGAGCTAGTGCTCTGTCAGCGTTGCGTTGATGGGTGGCACGGCCGTGTCGGCCGTGAAT
>JAGMDK010000231.1 GCA_023128695.1 Phycisphaerae bacterium | reverse complement strand
AGCAGTGTCTTCTTGGGCCGACAATGGCCCTGGCACTGCTCAAGAGCAGTGGCACACGCGTTGTGCTGCCCGAACCCTGAACCCTGAACCCTCATTTGCTCTACCCGAATAGTCATATTGCCTGGTTGAACCCTCATTAAACCGGTTGCAGGGTCACCTTGCCGGATTCCGCCGGCGTCGTGCCACGCCGAACCGGCACGTGAGCTGCGATGCTCTCGCCGAAACGCACCATGCGGGCGCTGTTGAAGACCACCAAGGCCGATGAGATCGTGTGCAACAAGGCCGCCATCATCGGGTGCACCTTGCCGAACACGATCGCGACTCCCACCACGATGATGAACGAGACGCCGAGGATCAGGTTTTGCCAGATCACCCTCGTGGTCGCCCGCGAGAGGTTCACCAGGAACGGCACCCGCCGCAGGTCGTTGCTCATCAGGGCCACGCTGGCGCTGTTCATGGCGACGTCGCTGCCGGCGGCGCCCATGGCGATCCCGAGGTTGCCGGCCGCCAGGGCCGGGGCGTCGTTCACCCCGTCGCCGACCACCGCCACCGTGTGCCCCTTCTGCTTGAGAGCGTCCACCAGGGCGAGCTTGTCCTGCGGCAGAACCTCGGCCTGCACATCCGAGCAGCCCATCTCGCCGGCCACGCGGCGGGCCACCGACCAGCGGTCGCCGGTGACCATGATCAGGTCACGGAGGCCAAGCTGGCGCAGCTCGTCGAGGGCCTGTTGAGCCTCGGGGCGGGTGCGGTCTTCGAGCCCGATCCACCCCAGGCAACGGCCTTTGTGGGCCACGTACAACGTACTGAGCCCTTCCGGTTCGGCGTATTTCTCGTCTTTTAGCGGTGAGAGATCCACGCCGGCTTGGCGAATCCAGACCCGTCTGCCAATGAGCACGGGATCGCCGTTGAGCAGTGCCTTGACGCCCTTCCCGGGCACTTCCTCGAAGGCGGTCGCCTCCTCGACCGCGACGCGGGCTTTCTCCGCGACGGCGACGACGGCCCGAGCCACGGGGTGTCGGCTAAGCCGCTCGGCCGACGCCGCCGTACGGATCAATTCCGCCGCGTCAACCCCCGGGGCCGGCATCAGGCGTGTGACGGCGAGTTCGCCGGTGGTTAGCGTCCCGGTCTTGTCCAGCACGATCGCGGTCAGTTTGCGGGCCCATTCCAGATTCGAGACGTCCTTGACGTACACGCCCAGCCGGGCGGCGGCCGAGATCGCGGCCACGATCGCGGTGGGCGTTGCCAGAATCAGGGCACACGGACAAGCAATGACCAACAGCCCGATGGTCTTGTCCATGTCCTTGGTGAAGAACCAGACCACGCCGGCGATCATCAGCGTCACCGGGGTGTACCAGGTGGCATATTGGTCGATCAGACGCATGAGCGGAATCTTGGTCCGCTCGGCCTCGAGAATCAGCTCCTGGACGCGGCCCAGCGTTGTATCGGCCCCGACCTTGGTCACTTCGATCTTCAGAGCACCGGTGACGTTGTTTGTGCCGCCGAAAACCTCGTCCCCCTCCGTCTTTTCGACCGGCAGCGATTCGCCGGTGACGTTGGCTTCGCTGATGGTGGAATGACCCTCGACGATCCGGCCGTCCGCCGGAATATTGTCACCCGGGAGTGCCAGCACCATGTCCCCGGGGCGTAGGATGTGGGCCTCAACCTCCTCTTCGCGGCCTTCGTCGCCGATCCGCCGGGCCTTCGTCGGGGTGAGGCGGATGATCCCCTCGATGGCGGCCCGGGCTCCCAGGGCCGTCCGCGTTTCGATCAGAATGCTAATCAGGAGTAAGAAGGCGACCACGCCGGCGGTTTGGTATTTGCCGGTGGCTATCGCGGCCAGGATGGCCAGCGAGACCATCTCGTCCATGGCCATGCGGCCGGTCACGAGCGAGACGAGGGCGTGCCACCAGAGCGGCACCGCCAGCAGGAGTGCCCCGATCAAAGCCAGGATGTCACGATAGAATCTCCCGCTCTCTTCGCCCGCGGCACTATCACTAAACAACCACCCGGCCAGGAACGACGCCCCCACTAGCGTGCCGCCGAGCATGGTGGCAATAAGTTTAAGCGTGGCCCGCCCGGTCTCCGCCTTTACCGACAAATGGTCGTGCGCCATATTTCACCGTTGCAGCGAACGCAGAGGACGCGTCCCAGTGCTCTGTCACGCATCGCTTGAT
>JAGMDK010000230.1 GCA_023128695.1 Phycisphaerae bacterium | reverse complement strand
ATTCACGGCCGACACGGCCGTGCCACCCATCGCAAATTTAAGCACTAACGATCAGTTGTCAATCTTCCGCACTCGGCGCGGACCTCTGGTTCACCAATACCCGTACGTCCTCGACGCGCGGAGAGTTCGACCCCTGCCATTCTTTTTTGCGACCCTTGGCACTCCGCCGCAACTATCCTGTAGCGGCGAAGTGTGGCACCGGCATCTTGCCGGTGTGATTCTCACCGGCTGGAAGCCGGTGCCACACAATGTAGCGGCCGGCGAAGTGTGGCACCGGCATCTTGCCGGTGTGATTCTCACCGGCTGGAAGCCGGTGCCACACAATGTAGCGGCAGGTCCCCGGACGCCGGAGGCTATTTCTTCTCCGCGCTGGTTTCCTCGACAGCGGCGGCCGTTTCAGCCTCCTTGGTCTTTTTCTTGCCGCCGGTCTTGGGCTTGCGGTGCGTTACTTTGGGCAGACCGAGCGCGCTGTCGCGGTCATCCCATTTGTCCTGGTCCTGAAGCTGGGCCACGCGCTCGGCCCGAGTGAGCACGTTGCGGTGGCGCACCAGCGAGCTTTTAATACGGAGCGAACGATCAATCGACATCGCATTTCTCCCAAATTACGAATCCCACATACTAAAGAATTTGATCAGACATGACAAGGCGCTTTCAGCCCGGGTAATCGCACGATTTCACGAGAGGTGCCCTAAACAAGCGTGTTGCCGCATTTGATTTACAATCTCGAATACGCCATAATGGCGAGATTAGCATACCGGATATGTTTATCCAGAAGCGAGTAAAGTAATGTTCCGTATTCTCGACACGAAGCAGTTGGCATCCGACGTGAAGTGGTTCCGCCTCGAGGCCCCCCTGGTCGCCAAGCACCGCGAGCCCGGGCAGTTCGTCATCATCCGCCTCGACGAGACCGGCGAACGCATTCCGCTTACCATGGCGGACGCCGACAAGGAGCGGGGCACGATCGAGCTGATCGTCAAGGCGATCGGCAAGACGACCATGACGCTGTTCACCAAGGAGGCCGGCGACACCATCGCCGACGTCATGGGTCCGCTCGGTATGCCCACCGAGATCGAGGAGGTCGAGCACGCCGTCCTGGTCGGCGGCGGGGTCGGCACCGCCGTCATCTATCCCCTGGCCAAGGCCTTGCGCGACAAGGGCTGCTTCGTCAGTTCGATTACCGGCGGCCGGACCAAGGAACTCGTCGTGCTCGAAGAAGAGCTCAAGCAGGTCTCCGACGCGGTCTACGCCACGACCGATGACGGCAGCTACGGCTTCAAGGGCACGGTGGCCGACAAGCTGGTCGAGCTGATCAACGACAAGGAGCGGCCGATCGGGGCGATCTACTGTGCCGGCCCGGTCCCGATGATGAAAGCCATCGCCGAGCTGACCAGACCGTTCGGCATCAAGACCATCGTTTCCCTTAACCCGATCATGGTGGACGGGACGGGGATGTGCGGCGGCTGCCGGGTAACGATCGACGGCAAGACGAAGTTCGCCTGTGTGGACGGCCCCGAATTTGACGGTCACCTGGTGGACTACGACGAGTTGGCGGACCGCCTGACCGCCTACCGTGAACAGGAACAACAGTCCCTGAAGCTGATGGAACACAAGCGCAAGTTAGAGCAGGTTAGAAAGTGATAAGGTGATAAGGTGATAAGGTGATAAGGTTATAAAGGATTCGACTGCGCATACCTTATCACCTTATCACCTTATCACTCTCATTATTACGTGATTGGAAGACTGTAAAAGGTACCCCCGTTATGGCATTGACCCCCAAAGAGCGGATGGCGATCCCGCGGCAGCAGATGCCGGAGCGTGAGCCGGAAGAGCGCAACCAGGATTTCAAGGAAGTCAATCTCGGCTTCGACGAGTCGATCGCGAAGCTGGAGGCCGATCGCTGCCTCCAGTGTAAGAACAGCAAGTGTGTCCCCGGCTGTCCGGTCGGCATCGACATCCCCGCTTTCCTGGAAAGAATCTCCGCCGGTGATTTGAAGGGGGCCGCGGAGATCCTGCTCGACGCCAACGCCCTGCCGGGCATCACCGGCCGGGTTTGCCCGCAGGAGGAGCAGTGCGAGAAGGTTTGCATCCGAGCCAAGGGCAAGAATGGTGAGCCCGTCGCGGTCGGCCATCTGGAACGCTATGTCGCCGACTGGGCCCGCGAGAATCTGGACATCAAGACGCTGCTCGCCGACCCGACCGGCATCAAGATCGCGATCGTCGGCTCGGGCCCGGCCGGGCTCACCTGCGCGGGCGAACTCGCCAAGAAGGGCCATGACGCCACCATCTTCGAGGCCCTGCATAAGCCGGGCGGCGTGCTGACCTATGGCATCCCCGAGTTCCGCCTGCCCAATAAGATCATCGAGTCCGAGGTCGATCGACTGCGCGAGATGGGCGTCAAGATCATCTGCAACGTCGTAATTGGACGCACCTTCACCATCGACGAGCTCTTGGACGAAGAAGGCTTCCAGGCGGTCTTCGTCGCCAACGGGGCCGGGCTGCCGATCTTCATGAACATCCCCGGCGAGAACCTGAAAGGCGTCTACTCGGCCAACGAGTACCTGACCCGCTCGAACCTGATGGGCGCGTACGAGTTTCCGAAGATGGACACGCCGATCATCAAGGGTAAGCACGTGGTCGTGATCGGCGGCGGCAACGTCGCGATGGACTCCGTTCGGACCGCCAAGCGACTGGGCGCGGAGGAGGCCACGCTGGTCTATCGCCGCAGCCGCAAGGAAATGCCCGCGCGTGACGAAGAGATTCACCACGCCGAAGAAGAGGGCATCATTTTCAAGCTGCTGTGCAACCCGATCCGCTACCTGGGGGCCGAGGACGGCTGGGTCAAGGGCGTCGAGTGCATCCAGATGGAGCTGGGCGAGCCGGACGATTCCGGCCGGCGGCGGCCGATCCCGATCGAGGGCTCCGAGTTCATCATCGACTGCGACGTCGCGATCCCCGCGATCGGCACCCGCGCCAACCCGTTGCTCAGCCAAGCCACCCCCGACCTCAAGCTCAACCGGTGGGGCTACATCGAAGCGGACGAGAACGGCATGACCAGTAAGGAAGGCGTCTGGGCCGGGGGCGACATCATCCGCGGCGCGGCCACGGTCATCCTCGCGATGGGCGACGGCAAGCAATCCGCCGCCGAGATCGACAAGTGGGTGCGCGAGAAAGCGGGGCTCCAGCCGGTCGGTTAGCGGACGGGGCGCGACGTGGGGACGTGGGGACGTGGGGACGTGGGGACGTGGGAACGTGGGGACGTGGGAACGTG
>JAGMDK010000023.1 GCA_023128695.1 Phycisphaerae bacterium | reverse complement strand
ACATCTAGAAACTAGAGACTAGAAACTAGAAACTAGACCTTATCACCTTATCACCTTGTCACGTTCCCACGTTCCCCACGTTCCCACGTTCCCCACGTTCCCACGTTCCCCACGTTCCCACGTTCCCACGGCCGGTACGGGGCTCGGCCGCTACATACAACTCAGAAAATGTGGGTAACAGCAAGGCTTCAGGCCCGCGGCTCTTCGTTGTCGCACGATCACGTACGATTATTCAGGTCTGCCAAAATGAATCGAGATGTGTCCATTTGCTTGAGCCTGCTGCTGGCGATGGCCGGGGTCGTGTCGGCCCGGGCGGCCTCGCCTCATTATGTCGCCGCGCGCCAGGTCGTCATCGAATTCAGCACCGCGAACGCCGCCCAAGACCGTTTCCAGGCCGCTGTCGACGGGTTGCCGGACCATATCGGCGCTCTGGAGGGCCTGGCGCTGGTCGCCGCCACAAAAAAACGCTACCCTGTGGCCCGTGAGCACCTGCGGCACCTGCTGCGGCTACGCCCGGAGTCGAGCACCGCCCAGCGGCGTCTCGATTACTTCTGCCCGGACCGCACACGCGGCCGGCCCCAACCAACAGGCGACTGATGGCGAAAAATACCCCGGCACCCCCGCTCATCGTTATTTACGGGGACGAAGGACACCAAAAAGAAACCGCCCTGGCCAACTTCCTCGATACGCTCCTGCCGCCGGAAGTCGACCGCGCCCTCGCCCTCAACTCTTACGACGCCAGTGAGAAAGAAAACCAGGGCGGCCCAACGATCACCGCCGTGCTGGAGGACCTCACCACTCTGCCGTTCCTGGCCGACTGCCGCGTCGTAGTCATCCGCGAAGCGGACACCTTTATCACGGCGCACCGCGAGCGGCTGGAAAAGTACGTCGCCGCCCCTGCCCCCACCGGCGTGCTCATCCTTGAATGCCGCGGCTTCCCGAAGACGACCCGGCTGTACAAGGCGGCCCTCGCGGCGGGAGCGCAGCTCCGGGAGTGCAAGAAGCTGTACGGGCGGGCGCTGGTCGCTTACGTTCTGGCGGAAACCCGCCAGCGCGACAAAAGCATCGCCCCGACAGCCGCCTCCCGTCTGGTTGACCTTGTCGGACAAGACACGGGTATGCTGGCAAGCGAGGTGGAGAAGCTCTGTTTGTATATAGGGGAGCGCTCCGCGATTACGGACCAGGATGTGAGCGACTTGGTCGGCCAGAGTCGCGAGGAGAAGATATTCGCCGTCGCGGACGCCGCCGCTGCTGGACGCCTGCCGGAAGCCCTCCGTCTCTGGCACCAAGTTCTCGAAACCGATCCCGGGGCCGCATTCCGGGCCGTGGGTGGGCTGGCGTACGTCGTTCGACGCTGGCTCGCCGCCCATCGCATGCTCGCCGCCGGCGAAAACATCCGCGCCATCGCCCCCAAAATGATGATGTGGGGCCGCGAACGCGAACTCCAAACCCTCCTGCGGCACCAGCCCCCCCCCCGCCTGCGCCAGGCACTGGCTGCCATCGCCCACCTCGACTCGCAAGCCAAGTCGGGGGCGCGGTCGATAGAGAGGGGTGTCGAGCATCTGCTCGTTCGGCTGGCCGCTGCGGCCCGCTAAAGGATGCCCATCGGAGCTGCGCATGGACGCGATACGCACACTGTGGCGGGTGTGGCCCTGCTTCCTGTTCGTTATCGGCGGCTGCACCTGGGACCAACAACAGGCCCCGACCACCCGTAATGAACAACAACCCGCTACCCAGTCCCACGAACCGCCTCAGATCGTCGAGCAGAAATCGGTCCCGGATCAAGCTGCCTCGGAAGACTACGTAAACAGTGTCGTTATAAACTATATTGAACAAGTAGACGCAGCCCGGCAGCGTGCTGACAGTCGGGCCGCAAACCGGCCGCTGCCGAAATCGCCGCCAGGACTGCTTCATCCCCCGCCTGATCCGGCTGCCGGTGCCACTTTCCCCGGGCCAATACGTGGCGAAAGTCACCGTTGTTGATAAACTCGCCGAAAAGGTGGCGGAGAACAGCGTGCCTTTTGTGTTGGCCGCGCGCCCCTAATGCTCTGCCGAGTTGAGAGTAACGCCTGATCGGGAGAATCGGCTGGTGAACGTCCCCCGCTTCATCCGCCGTCTGTTTCGCGCCCCGTACGACAGCCTGCGACACTACGGCGTCGTCGCGGAAGGGGCGCTCTATCGTTGCGGCCAGCCGAGGCCCGCGGAGTTGGCCGGCTTGATCGAGCACCTTTCGTTGCGTACCGTTGTTAGTCTGCGCGGGGCCCGGGACGTTGACGATCCCGACGGCTGGGAACAGGCCGAACGTGCCGTTTGCCATTCGAGGAACGTTGAATTCGTCACCATCCCCTGCAATCATAAAAACCCGCCGACCCGCGCGCAGGTGGACGAATTCCTGAACTTATGCCGCGTTCCGGAGCGCAGGCCGGTCTTAGTGCATTGCCGACTCGGGCAACAGCGTACGCTTCTGTTCTGCGCCTTGTATCGCGTGCACGTCGCCGGTCTCGAGCCGGAAGTGGCCGAGCGTGAGATGGATGAGCTTGGTTTCGGAGCACACAAGCGCCGCCACCGGCGGTTGTTGGAGGCCTATCGTTTGTACGCCCGGCAGCCTGCCGCCGCGTCATCCAATTCGTAGCCCGTCGCCGCCGGCCGGCTAGTGCTCTGTCGAAGCTGAATTGATGGGTTGCGTATCGATCAAAGTGTGTGCCACTGCTCTTGAGCAGTGCTAGATATCGTCGAGTGCACCGGAATCGTTAAGAAACACTGCTCAAGAGCAGTGGCACACCAGCCCATCAATTGACGAGCGACAGAGCACTAGGAGAATCGCCGCCGAAAAGGTCTGGTTGCCGAGTTTGACCAATGGCCCTATACTAAGTCTGGTTATTAGTAAATGACCGTGCGCGAGTTTGCGCCAGTTCGATGTGCGAAAGACCGCGCGGGCTGAAGCCCGCGGCTCTTCCTTGGCGCACGATCACGCGGCTCTTTGTTGGCGCGCGATCACGCGGCTCTTTGTTGGCGCGCGATCACGCACGGTTATGAAGATGGCAGGCTGTTTCGGCTCCCTCGGCCCGGAGGGGCGCGGCTGAAGCACGCCCAAGTATGAAAGGAACATGGGCATGGCATTGAGCATTGAGAATAAGAGCGAAATCGTCCAAACGCACCGGCGACACGAGGGAGACACGGGGTCGGCGGAAGTGCAGATCGCGTTGCTGACCACGCGTATCGCACAACTCACGGAGCATCTGAAGATTCACAAGAAGGATCATTCGTCCCGGCGCGGCTTGCTGAAGATGGTCGGCAAACGCTCGGGTTTGTTAAAGTTTCTCGCCCGTCAGAACCGTGAGCGTTACCTCACCACGATCGGGAAACTCGGTTTACGCAGATAGGCGGGTAGGGCCATCCGGTATCCTTCGCTTTTACGTTCCCCGGCACTAGCCCGTAGGGGGATACTGTACCTGTTCGGACGTGTGGATGTGGTACAGGCGATGGGGCGGAACAAAGCCAGTCGGCGGCAGATAAAAGAGAGTAAGAAAAAATGGCATTGAAGGTTGAACGAGCTATCGGGGGCAATCTCCTTTCGATCGAAATTGGAAAAGTGGCCCGGCAGGCCGCCGGGTCGGCCGTCGTCCGCTACGGCGATACGGTCGTGCTGGGAACCGTCGTCACCGCGGACCCGCGCCCGGGGATCGACTTCTTCCCACTCATGGTCGATTATCGTGAAAAAATGTACGCCGCCGGCAAATTCCCCGGCGGCTTTTTCAAACGCGAGGGTCGTCCGACGCAGAAGGAAGTCCTGACCTCCCGGTTGATCGACCGCCCCATGCGGCCTCTTTTCCCGGACGGCTTCAAGAACGAGGTCCAGGTCCAGGTCATCGTGCTCACCACCGATCTGCAAAATGATCCGGACGTGATCGCGTTGTGCTCCGCCGCGGCCGCCATGGCAGTGGCCCCGATCCCCTTCCATGGGCCGTTTGCCGGCGTGCGGGTCGGGCGGGTGGACGGCAAATTCGTCATCAATCCC
This sequence comes from Phycisphaerae bacterium, assembly GCA_023128695.1. GTDB lineage: Bacteria > Planctomycetota > Phycisphaerae > UBA1845 > Fen-1342 > JAGMDK01. Next base: position 5,715 of record JAGMDK010000023.1, on the reverse strand, counting down.
ACCCTCGCCCAACTCGAATACTCCGACATGGACATGATCGTCGCGGGGCATCTGGACGCCGTCACCATGATCGAGGTCGGCTGCCGCGAGGTGTCCGAGAAGGTGATCGCCGACGCGGTCGAGTTCGGACACGAGCACGGCATCAAGCCGATCTGCGAGATGCTCAAGGAAATCGAGCGACAGGTGGGCCAGGTAAGCACCTGGGAGGCCCCCGAGCCGGATACCGCGTTTCTCGATGAGATCCGCAAGATGATCATCAACGATTTGAAGGCCGCCAAGCAGATCAAGCTCAAGCAGGAGCGCGGCGAGACGGTCGACGCCATCTTCGACAAGGTCCGCACCGAATACTGCCCCGAGGACGAGCCCGAACCGAAGCGCACCCGCGAGGAGGTCAAGGAGGCGCTCCACACGGTTGAAGAGCATCTGTTCCGCGAGATGATCTTGGAAGGCAAGACGCGTCCGGACGGCCGCCGGTTTGATGAGGTCCGGCCGATCGCCAGCGAGGTGGATTGGCTGCCGCGCGTGCACGGCTCGGCGTTGTTCACCCGCGGCGAAACGCAGGCCCTGGTCACCTGCACGCTGGGGACCTCGCGGGACGAACAGATCGTCGACGACCTGCTCACCGAGTACAGCAAGAAATTCATGCTGCATTATAATTTCCCGCCCTTCTCCGTCGGCGAGGCCCGGCGGATCATGGGACCGGGGCGTCGCGAAATCGGTCACGGAGCGTTGGCGGAACGCAGTCTTGAGGCCGTTCTGCCGGGGCCGGAAGATTTCCCGTACACCATCCGTCTGGTAGGCGAAATCCTGGAATCCAACGGGTCGAGCTCGATGGCGACGGTCTGCGGGGGGTCGCTGGCGCTGATGCACGCCGGCGTGCCAATCAGCGGAGCAGTCGCCGGCATCTCGATCGGCTTGGTGCTCGATGATAATGGCCGTTACAAGCTCCTGGCCGACATCATGGGCGAGGAAGACCACTACGGCGACATGGACTTCAAGGTCGCCGGCACGCGGAAAGGGATCACCGGCGTGCAGTTGGATATTAAAGCTAAAGGCTTGCCCAACAAGATCATGCGCGAGGCGTTGAAGCTGTCCAACAAATGCCGAATGCACATCCTGGACCAGATGGACAAGGCGATTTCCGAGCCGCGGCCGGAGATCAGCGAATACGCCCCGCGATTGCTGACGATCAAGATCAATCCGGAGAAGATCGGCAAGCTGATCGGCCCGGGCGGGAAGACCATCAAGGCGATCCAGGCTGAAACCGGGGCCCAGATCGACATCGAGGACGACGGGACCGTTTCCATCTCATCGACCGACGCCGACGCGGCCGAGCGGGCCCGCGAGCTGGTCGAGCGGCTTACCGAGGACGTGGTGGTCGGCCGCATTTACGATGGCCGCGTGGCCAGCATCAAGGATTTCGGGGCCTTTATCGAGATCCAGGAGGGCCAGGACGGTCTCTGTCACGTCAGCGAACTTGACGAAAACTATGTCAAAAGCGTCTCCGACATCGTAAATATTGGTGATATTGTCAAGGTGAAAGTGATTGCAATTGACGAGCAGGGGCGGGTAAAATTATCGCGGAAGGCCGCTTTGCAGGCGGCCAAGGACAAGGATTAGTCCTTGCGGGTGCCCGCGGACACTTCTTGCACGGGCTGCCCGTTTGGCAGGTGCCGGACGAATCCCGTTTCGGCCGGACACGTCGCTGACATTTTGTTGGACCGGTCGTGTTAGGGATGAGTAAGACTGAACAGTGGGCGTTCAGTCGTCGTTCGGGCTGGTTGGTCCGGAAACGGGCCGACGGTTGTACGTGAGTCGCCACGATCACGTCTCGGCGACTCTCGGAGGTCGGTGACATGACGGACGGCAATGTGAAATGGTTTGACACGAAGAAGGGCTACGGATTCATTAACGGTCCGAAAGGCCAGGATGTCTTCGTCCACTACTCCAGCATCGAGGGCGACGGCTTCCGTTCGCTCCGCGAGGGCGAGGCGGTCGAGTATGAGCTGATCGAGACCGCGAAGGGTCTGGCCGCAAATCACGTCCAGGTGTGTGATCAAGTGGTACCGCGGTAAGTCACACGCGTATCATCAGGAGGGCGAGATCACACGGCGCCTACAGCGCGGGGCTGTGGTGCGCCACGCCCCAACTGGAATCGGAGTACGGTTTGGCGACACTGATTGTCTTGCAGGGGCCCGACAAAGGACGCACGTTGCGGACCGCCGATGAAACTGTGCTCATCGGGCGCGGCAGCACCCAGATTCCACTGACCGATCAAACCATCAGCCGGCGACATGCCGAGTTGAAGATGGTCGCTGACGGCTGGGTGCTCACCGATCTGAACAGCTCGAACGGCACCTACATCAACGGCGTGCGCATCGAGAAGCCGACGCGGCTCAAGCACGGCGATCAGATCCGGGTGGGCGGTACCCTGCTGGTCTACACCGGCGACGAATCGGTCCAGCAGTTCTCCGGCGCCGGCATTCCTCAAAACCTGGTGACGCTTGACGCCGGCAGCCCGACCATAGTGGATTCCTCCGTCGTGGCGACCGCGCCGTCCAACGAAGACAGCGTCGTGTTGGCGGCCCCAGAGACGGTGTACGCGGTCAAGGCCTGGAACGTAATGCGCGAGCTGTCGCACGTGATCGGCAGCCTCCTGCCGACCGATCAGCTCCTGGCCCGCGTGCTGGACATCGTCTTCGAGGAAGCCGAGGTTGACCGCGGCGTGATCTTCGTGCGGGATGAGACCACCGACGAGTTGCTGCCGGAAGTGGTCCGTTTTCGCGGGCCGCGGGATCAGGAGCCGAACGGCAAGCCGATCATCGCCTCGCGGACGATCATGAATCACGTGGTCGAGTCTCGGGAGGGCGTGCTCTGCTCGAACGCCATCGCGGACAAGCGGTTCAAGAGCGGCAAGAGCGTCCAAAACCTGGGGCTGCGCTCGGTCATTTGCGTGCCGATCGTGGCCCGGAACCAGATTCTGGGCGTCATTCACCTCGATTGCCCCGTCACGCGGCATACGTATGGCGAATCCGAGTTGCGACTGATCACCGCCATCGGTTACCAGACCGGCTTGGCGATCGAAAACGCCCGGCTGGTACAGTCGCACTTGCGTCAGGAACGCATGGCGGCCGCCGGCGAGACCGTGGCGTACCTCTCTCATTACATCAAGAACCTGCTCCAGGGGATGCTAAGCGGGGCGGACATTCTGGAGCGCGGCCTTGACAAACGCGACCTCACGTTGACTGGGCAGGGCTGGAACATCGTCGAACGCAATCTGGACCGCTCCTACAACCTCATGATGAACATGCTCGCCTTCAGCAAGCCCCGCGAGCCGCGGCTTGAGCACCTCCAGCTCAACCGCATCGTCGAAGAGGTGGTTACATTGGTACAGAAACAGGCGGACGCGAAAAAGGTCATGCTGCTGACCGAACTGGACGAACACGCCCCCCCGATCCCGATCGACTACGACGGCGTCCACCAGGTGGCGCTCAACATCATCACGAATGCGATCGACGCCGTCGAACCAAACAAGGGCGTCGTCAATGTTCGCACGCGCTACGACTCCGCCCGGCGCCAGGCGATGCTGTCAGTGACCGACAACGGCCCCGGCGTCCCGGAGGAGCTGCGCGACAAGGTCTTCGACGCGTTCCATTCCACCAAAGGTCACGGCGGGACCGGACTGGGGCTGTCGGTGGCCCGCAAAATCGTCCGCGAGTTGGGTGGGCGAATCGAGCTGATCAGCCCGCCGGAGGGCGGCGCAGAGTTCCTGGTCCGCCTCTCAGCGGTCGAGCGCGTGCAGCCCGGCAAAGGCGATACGCAGGGCCCGCCGCGCTAGGTGAATAGGCTCATCTGCTTCCGCGGACTGATACCCGCGACTGCTTGCAGTATGGGAGCGGCGGATACTCTCGCCAACTCCTTTGGCTCAAGCTTATACAGCCCACCGCCATACACCCGACTTTCTCCGAGAAACATCTCTGTCGTGATGGTCTGCATTACTTCAAAGACCGTGCTGACTAGACGTGGCTCGTGCTCAAGCACTTCTTTCAATTGGCCCTTTGGGTAGAGTAGAAGATATACGTTCGCGGCGGTGGCATCTGACTTGTTCCACATAAAGCGGAACGGTTTATTATCGTTGACGGCACGGCCCATGTAAGTGCAGACAAACGGCGCGGGTGCGCGCTGCTCCTGCGAGTACCACGGAATGCGCCGACTGGCTAGATAGCCCTCGTGGATTCCGCGTTTTATGCCTTGCTCCAGATAGGCCCAAAAGTCGGGAAAGCATTGCTGTAGCTCCCGCTTGGGCAAATGGCAGTCGATTAAAGCGAGCGGTTGTTTAACCTTCGGATATCCATCTGGTCTTCGCTCAATGACCGTACAACGCAGGTGGCGCGGGCTCGGTAAGATGGGCTTGAGGAATCTAGCGGGGATGCCGACTTCGCGAGCCTCATCGAGTGGCAGGATAAAAAAGCCGTTTGCGCCTGTTGCAAGCCCTCGCTTTATGATGAATAAATCACCGAGGGGCACGGAATCTACTGTGGTGATGGTATCTGTTGAGTGCGGATACTTGGTCCACTTGTGAGTTGCCCGAAGCTCGTCCAAAGAGACTTTATCTTTGCGAATCGGCTTCTGAAGACGACCGCCGAATGACAGAATGGCCGTGTGGTTCGTAGATGGTTTCGTCTTGCGATAAATAACGATTGCGGATGATACGAGGGCATCGGAAAACTGTACGTCAGAGGGGCAGAAGCGATGGATTTGCAGAAGCTTGACGCGAGTAGTTAGATAGCGTTTGACCGTATTGCCGTAATTAACATCCATAAACTCGGACGGAATAAGCCAAACTGCCAAGGCATCATCGGCGAGCCAATCATGCGAGAGCAACAGGAAATAGACGTACAGCCCTGCAAGCCCACTTACTTCTAAGCCAAGCTCGTGCGCTACGCGCCTCTTCAGTCGAAGCTTTTCATCATGTCGCAGATGGTGATGGCGTACATAGGGTGGATTGGTGAGAATAAGATTGAAGCGGTTTTCAGGTGAGGGTGCTTGCAGTCGAGTGAAATCTTGGGGCGTGACTTCCAGCCCCAAAGGTTGCCATAGAACGGATGCTGCTTCGGCGAAAGCCATATCAAGCTCAACACCCGCCGCGCGTGTGATGCTCTCCGCGGGGAATGCCTGACATAGAGCCGAGAAGAAGGAGCCTGTTCCAATCGCGGGATCAAGAAAGGAGACCGCCTGATTACGCAGCTTCGTGCACGCGTATCGAGCAATATCGAGGGCTAATACAGGTGGCGTGGCAAACTGGCCCCAGCGATTGCGTTCACTTGCGCTCTTGAGAGCATCCAAATGCTCTTGCTCGCAGAGACGGCGCTTTTCTATGTCGTCAAGGTTGCACATCCCTAGAGCCCTATGTGCTCCATATCGTCGATGCGATGTTCCCAAATCCAGTCAATGCCTTCCGCAGCCTCATAGCCGAGGTAACCGCTATCGAAGTAACCGCAAAGAAACAGAACAAACTCAACCATTGCATTCATGCGAAAACTGAATGTCCCTGGCTCCATGTCTTGAACGGGCTTGCCTGTCGGGTGCTCGCGCTGCTCCGAATTGAACCACGAAGGACACGAAGACCACGAAGTCGAGTTGGGTGAGCACGGCCCGCCAATGATCGGCGGGTAAAACCAGACCTGCCCGGCTTACACGAGCAGGCCACATTAA